>NZ_DAIUCE010000056.1:0-12796 GCF_036846325.1 Ligilactobacillus sp.
GAACTAGACTGGCAAGTTTGCCGTGTTCCCAGAATCCCCAACTTCAAACCGTTAAGAAACGAAGTTTTAGGTTAAGTTGGGGTAGTTCAAAATTATTTTTCGGCGTTCTTATCAGATTGTCATTGTAATTGAGATGAGAATCAGAATTACTCCAATCAAGGTGCAGTTAAATGAGAGCTTCTTGAAGTGGATGGGTTCGTTCTTTTTTTCCGATGCGACTTTGCGAACGTCGATTTTTCGCTTTTTGAATTCCTCATCGCTTTCTCCCTTGCGCTGCTTTTGAAACCATCCTGCCATCAGATGTGCATGCAGCAGGATGTCAACCATCATGATGCAAAGACAGAAAAGGCCAAGCATGAATAGAAGGTTTGAACATGGCAGACGATATTCGTTCAGGCATGAGATTGAAGAAACGATCAGGGCAACTGCGATGATTACCGGCGTCCAGGGAAGCCAGAGGTTTTCTTTAACAAATTTCAATTTAAAGTTCCTTCCTTAAATGATGCGGTCATTTTTGATGTGTTTCAAGAATTCATCATAGTAGCATTTGAAAATTTCTGATTGGGATTCCTCTTCAAGCATTTCCTTTGGGAAAAAGAAACGTTCGTCGCCCAGGGACTTGTTGGTTAAGGCTCCGACCAAAGCTGAAACGTTTGAAAGTTCAACCAGATCGCCGTTTTTTTCCAGCAGCTTGATATTAGCCTCGTCATATTTGTATGGAAGATCGAAGCTATTGTTCGTGCCGGTGTAGTAGTCGGCATTGTAACCGCAGTTTGAAACCAGTTCCTTTAGATTCTCCAGGCTGATTGATGCGGTGCCTGCATCGTAAAGCATTGACTTTAACGGATGACGATCCAGAAAACGGACGGCAAAATCGCTTAGGATCCTGTCCTTTGAATAGCGCCAGTATTCAAAGCACGTATTGAGCACGCCGTCATCCAGCCTGAGATAATCATCAAGCGTAAATTCCTCGTTAAAAAACGGTTCGAGATAGCTTTTGGCAAAACCGTCTTCAAGCTCGTTTTTCAGATACAAGTCCCTGGCGCGTTTCAGAAGGTGGCTCAAAATGACTTCCATCGAACGTGAAACGGGATGGAAGTAAATCTGCTGATACATCTGAAAGCGGCTGATGATATAATCTTCAACCGCATGCATCCCTGTTTTGTCGAAGACGATTCCGCCTTCGTAAGGCCGCATGACACGCAGGATGCGCGTCAGGTCAAACGTTCCGTAGTGCGTTCCGGTAAAATACGAATCACGCAAAAGGTAGTCCATGCGGTCGGCATCCAGTTTGCTTGAAATCATCTGAACGACTTGAGGATTAGGATAGGTCTTGTTGATGACGCTCGCGACTTTTTCGGGAAATTCAGGGGAAACTCCGCGCAGGATTGCATTTATTTCAGTTGATTGATCGGTAATGATCTTTTGGGTCATTTCTTCATGGTTTGTTGAAAAGATATGCTCAAAAGTGTGCGAATAGGCACCGTGTCCGACATCATGGAGCAAAGCTGCGCATAATGCCACCAGTCGTTCGGAATCATCCCAAAGACCGTCTGAAGGTTCCTTTGAAGGGTAGTTGCGTTCGAAAAGGTCACAGATGCGACGCGTTATTTCGTAAACGCCGACGGAATGAGAAAACCGTGAATGTTCTGCACCGTGAAAAGTCGAACTGGTGGTTCCGAGCTGCCTGATACGCCGCAGACGCTGGAATTCCCTGGTGTTGATCAAATCAAGAATGACTTGATGCTGGATATAAATATGATCGTGAACAGGATCTCTCAGAACCTTTTCTCTTTCGAGCATTTTTGGTGTATAATCTGTGATGATATTACCTTCTTTATGATGTTTTAGTTTCATTATACACAAAGAAGGCACGGCAAGAAAGGAAAGGTTTTGTCATTGAAAAACGGAATACCGGTCAAAATTGACGTAAGAACAAGACAGGTTCAAGCAGGAGAAAAAAAGGACTATTCGCAAGGCTTTGAAGGCAGACTGTCAGTCAAGAATCAGACGCTTTATCTGCGCTATGATGAAAGCAGCGAAACCAGGGTAACGTTTAAAATCAGCGAAGACGGCATTGACTTGTCGCGAAAAAGCGGTCAGATGAGATTGAAACTGCATTTCAATGAAGATGGAAAATTTGAAACCAGTTATTTGACGCCTTATGGGGCAGTTGAGATGACATGCAGGACTGATAATTGCGGGTTCGACTACGATGAAAAAGCTCAATGTGGATCTTTGGCAGTTGATTACAGGCTTTTTACGGGCGATGAAATCCTGGGAGAATACAAAATCAGATTGCAATTCGCAGCTTAATATAGTATGATGAAGAGTAAACTGTAGACAGTGGAAAGGACGTGTACCAGTGGAACTAGAAAAGTTCAAAGATGCCAACAGAAACGAATTGTCCATGATTGAGGTTGCTCATGCAATTCTTAATGAACATGGCAAAGAAATGGTATTTGCTGATTTGGTCAATGAGATTCAAACGTTTTTGGGTAAAAGCGATCAGGAAATTCGTGATCGTCTGCCTCAATTTTATATGGATCTCAATTTTGATGGCAGCTTCATCTCATTAGGTGAAAATACGTGGGGACTTCGCTCATGGTATCCATATGAATCGATTGACGAAGCGCTTGTTCACACCGATGATGAAGACGACGAAGATCGTCCGCGCAAAAAGAGCAGGAAGGTCAATGCCTTCCTGGACGATGCTGCTGACGATGATGACGTGATTGATTACAATGATGACGATCCTGAAGACAACGACCTTGACGATGATTATGAAGATGAAGATGATGAAGATGAAAATCGTGAATTGAAGGAATACAGTCGAGATCTTGACGATATCGACGATGCAGATGATGCTGACGACGATCTTCCTGACGGCATCGAAGGTCAGCTGAACGAGTTGGATGATGACGAAGATTCCGACGATGACGACGAATTATAATTTTTTGCTTGACGCTCGTCGATTAATTATGTAGAATGCTTTATGGGCGCCTCACATATATTGAGGCCAAGAGTACGGCACAGGCAAGCTCCCTATTCATAAAAGAGGAATAGGGAGCTTGTTATTTTTGTTGGAAAATACCCGAAAAATTTCAAAGGAGCTTTTTTATAATGACCAAGTATATTTTTGTTACTGGCGGTGTGGTTTCTTCGCTCGGCAAGGGAATTGTGGCTGCATCACTGGGACGTTTACTTAAGAATCGCGGTTTGAAGATTACGATCCAAAAATTTGATCCATATATCAATGTAGATCCGGGGACGATGAGCCCGTATCAGCATGGTGAAGTCTTCGTTACGGATGACGGTACCGAAACGGATCTTGATTTAGGTCACTATGAACGCTTCATTGACATCAACCTGAACAAGTACTCAAACGTTACGACCGGCAAAATTTATTCAGAAGTTCTGAAAAAGGAACGTCGTGGCGATTATCTTGGCGCAACGGTACAGGTTATTCCTCACATTACGAACATGATCAAGGAAAAGATCATGCGTGCGGGAACGGTCACGGACGCTGACGTTGTTATTACTGAAGTCGGCGGAACCGTTGGCGATATCGAATCTCTGCCGTTCCTGGAAGCTTTGCGTCAAATGCGATCCGAAGTCGGCAGCGAAAACGTTGTCTATATCCACACGACGCTTGTTCCTTACCTTCATGCAGCCGGTGAAATGAAGACGAAGCCGACGCAGCACAGCGTTAAAGAGCTTCGTGGTCTGGGAATCCAACCGAACATTCTGGTCGTCAGGACAGAAAAGCCGATTTCACAGGGCATGCGCAGCAAAATTGCCAATTTCTGCGACGTTGAACCAGAAGCCGTCATTGAATCGATGGATGTTGACACGCTTTATCAGATTCCTCTGAATTTGCAAGCACAGCACATGGATGAGATTGTCTGCAGGATGCTTCATCTTGACACGCCGCAGGCAGACATGACCGACTGGAAGTCGCTTTGCAACCGCGTCCGTAACCTTGAAGGAGAAGTCAAAATTGCGCTTGTCGGCAAGTATGTTCAGCTTCCTGATGCCTATATCTCGGTTAACGAAGCTTTGAAGCATGCCGGCTATAAGATTAATGCAAACGTCAGGATCGACTACTTTAACTCTGAAAAACTGACTGCAGAAAACGTTGCTGACGAGTTGAAGAATTATGACGGCATAATCGTTCCCGGAGGGTTCGGCGATCGTGGCCTTGAAGGCATGATTCAGGCTATTCGCTATGCGCGTGAAAACAACGTGCCTTTCCTCGGCATCTGTCTCGGCATGCAGATGGCCTGCATCGAATTCGCACGCGACGTCTGCGGACTTGAAGACTGCAACAGTACTGAAGTTGATGCAAACTGCAAGAACAACATCATCGATCTGATGGCTGACCAGGCTGATGTTGAAGACATGGGCGGAACGCAGCGCCTTGGCCTTTATCCATGCAAGCTCAAGCAGGGCACAAGAACGGCGGCAGCATATGACAATCAGGACGTGATTCAGGAACGTCACCGCCATCGTTACGAATTCAACAACGATTATCGTGAAATCCTGTCAAACAAGGGCCTGACGTTTGCCGGCACGTCTCCTGACAATCGTTTGGTTGAGGTTGTTGAAATCACTGACCACAAATTCTTTGTGGCTGCGCAGTACCATCCGGAATTTCTTTCACGTCCGCAGCGTCCGGAAGGACTGTTTGCTGAATTCGTAAAGTCCGCAGCTGAAAAATAATTTTTATTTCTTATGTATGGAGGCTGGGAAAAGCCATGCCTCAAACTGAAAACTCGGATGACTTGCAACTAATTGCAAGTCATCCGGGTTTTTGCGTATACAGGACAAGCTCCTGTTATGGCAGAAATAACCAAAAGAAGATTCGATGTCAAAGTGGATAAAAAAGCTCCAGACATCGAATCAGTCGATCTTTGGAGCTTTTAGAATTTATCGTTCCCTTAACCTTCCGTCATCAAGATCATAGACTCTGTCGGCCTGATCCAGCAATCGCAGATCATGAGTTACGGTAATGACGGCCTTGTTCTGATGATGGGCAAGACTGCCCAGAAGATTGCCGACTTCGTTGACGCGCGGCGTATCAAGCGCTGCCGTCGGTTCGTCTGCAAGAATGATTTCCGGGTTGGCATAAAGGGCACGCGCAATGGCAGCGCGCTGCATTTGACCGCCGGAAAGCTCGTTTGGATATTTGGCAGTCAGGTCAGAAATTTCAAGCGATTCAAGCAGTTTCGCAAGTTCTTCCTGACTGAGATTTTCAGTGTTCTTAACCTTGTCTACGAGTTCGAATTGTTCCGAAACGGTCAGATAAGGTACGAGATTATGGGATTGGAGCACGAAGCCGATTTTGTTCAGTCGGAGCTTTTCCTTGGAATTCGCCGGCATTTCGCGGGTATTCGTCCCGTTGATCAAAACGTCGCCGGAAGTCGGCTTCTGCAGGATGCCGGCAATCGTCAGAAACGTGCTTTTTCCGGAGCCGGACGGACCTAAAATCAGGACAAACTCACCTTTTTCTGCCCTGAAACTGACGTCTTTCAGGACGTGAACCCTGCTTGTGCCCTTGCCGTAGTACTTGTTGATGTTTTTCAGTTCGATTGCTTCCATTGTTCTAACCTCCGATTGCATTTGCGGGATCTACCTTGAGAATCGTTCTGATTGGAACCAGCGATCCGAGAATTGCCGCGACAAGCAGCAGGAATCCGACCAGTAGCATTGCCAAAGGTTCAAATTTCAAAGGAACCGAACCTGGAATTGCGAGCGAGCAGATGAAGGTCAGCAAGGTCCCGATGACAAGTCCGATTACGCCCAGAAGAAAGGCCTGTGAAATCGTATTTTTGACAAGAAATGACGAAGGGATGCCCTGTGCTCTTAAAACGGCAAAGTTAGCCAGCTTCTGGATGGTAATAATGTATTGGAAAACTCCCATGATGATGAGCGAAATCACCATCAAAAATCCGATCATCAAGCCGAAAGTGGCATTCTGAGCTTCGTATCCGGGAAGATTGTCAATCAGCTTCTGCTTGGAATACGTTGAAAGACCTTTTGCCTCAAAGGCCTTTTTCTGCGACACGACGGCGCTTGCCCTGAAGTTTCCGGGGACGTTTCTCAAAGCCTGCCAGTCTGAGAGGGTGCCGTAGATCACGGGTGAGATGTTGATTTTTGCATCATTGACGAACCCGATGACGGTGAACGTCCTGCCTTCGGAATTCAATTTGATTTTTGAGCCTTTCTTCAGTCCGGCCTGTCTGAATGATTCGTCAAGCAGGACATCGCCTGATTTTGTCGGAAAATTCCTGATGTCCCTTGAAATAAACCCGTTTTTTTCAAGGCCGATGAAGTTTGCACTCGTGTTTTTCATCTTTTTGTGCTTGGCTACGACGGATGCCTGTCCAAGCAGCGTTTCCTTTCCGGTTAAATGCAGGGCGCTGATTTGTTCAGATGTGATTAAGGATTGACGCAGGTTTACGTCCGCGTCCTTGTTCAATGCGATTGATTTGAAATTCCAGCTGTCGATTGCCGCGGTGTTCTGACTTCCCAGTCCCTGCGCAAGGCCGGTCAGGATAAAGATGAGCCAGCTGATGAGGGCAATCATGGCAATAATCATGCCATAACGTAATTTTTCGTGTTTTATTTCCTTGATTGCAAGATACATGTTAATTCCTTTCTGCCATTTGGCACCAGTGAGATGTTTGAATATTTATGTAAAAAGGAAAAGTATGTATTCTGACCCCCTAGTGCAAGGGTAACGTTCATAATTGAGAAAGTCAACAAAATCGCTCAGGACATAGCGCATTTTTGTTAAAAAAATGAGATAATATTTGTAATGATATTGAAACAATAGCCCATATCTTGTAAAATGCAATATGGCGCATTCTTTTTTCAGCGCATGCAAAATGAAGTTGAAGACGATTAATTTTGCATATTATTGATGATGATTCGAAAATGTTTTGAGTGAGGATATATTTGAAATGGAAAAAATGATTGTTAAGGGACAACAGAAACTGTCTGGCGAAGTTACAATCGGGGGTGCCAAAAACAGTACTGTTGCATTGATTCCTGCGGCCATTTTGGCAGACACGCCTGTTAAATTCGATTCGGTTCCGGACATTTTGGACGTTCATAATCTGATGTTGATTTTAAAGTCAATGAATGTCGATTCAACCTACAGACGAGGGGAACTTTTGGTTGATCCGACAAAGATCAGAAGCGTGCCTCTTCCCGGCGGTGCAATTCGCAGTTTGCGCGCCTCATATTATTTCATGGGGGCTTTGCTCGGAAAGTTCGGCGAAGCGGTCGTTGGTTTTCCCGGCGGAGACAATATCGGTCCACGTCCGATTGACCAGCATATCAAAGGGTTCAAGGCGCTGGGCGCGCATGTTGAAGAAAAGGACAACACCGTTCACATTACGACTGGTCCGGAAGGATTGCACGGAGCAAGAATCTTTTTTGACCTCGTTTCCGTCGGTGCGACGATCAACGTTTTGCTGGCTGCTGTCAAGGCCAAGGGACTGACGATTATGGAAAACGTTGCCCGCGAGCCGGAAATCGTTGATCTGGCAACTTTCCTGAATAATATGGGTGCTCATATTCGCGGAGCAGGCACAAATGAAATTCGCGTTCAGGGCGTTGATTCGCTCAAGTCAATGAACGTCCACACGATTATTCCCGATCGAATCGAAGCGGGGACGTATTTGTCGTTTGCCGCAGCCAACGGCAATGGCGTGCTGGTCAAAAACGTCATCACGGAACACCTGGATCCGTTCTTGTCCAAGCTGGAGGAAATGGGCGTCCGAATGGAAATCGACGAGGATGAGATTTATGTTCCGGGAGGAGACGTCTTGAGTCCGGTGAGCATCAAAACGGCTCCTTTCCCTGGATTTGCCACGGATCTGCAGCAGCCGATCACACCGCTTCTGATGCAGGCAAGGGGAAGTTCGACGATTATTGATACGCTTTATCCTGAAAGGACCAAGCATATTCCCGAGATGCAGCGGATGGGCGCAAGGATTTCAAGCAGGGACGGAATCATTACGGTCGGACATTCGACCAATCTGGCAGGAACAACGGTTGAAGCAGGCGAAATCCGCGCCGGAGTGTCCCTCGTCGGTCTTGCACTGATGGCAAAGGGAACGACCGTCATCAGCAAGGCAGACAATATTTTGCGCGGCTATGACCGGATCGTTGAAAAATTCAGGGGATTGTCAGTCGACCTTGAAGTAATCAATGAAAGCGAGAGTCTCAATCATTAGAAGAAAACGAGGGATGATATGAGCAGGAAGAATTTAACACTTGAAGATCTTCAAAAGAAGACGCTGAAGGAAATTTACGAGTACGCGCGTGAATACAAGATCAAATACTATAGTCAGATGAACAAGAAGGAATTGTCCCTGGCAGTCATCAGGGCGCAGGCCGAACAGGATGATTTCAGGATGAAGGGGATTCTTGAAATCTTTTACGATGACGGCGGCTATGGTTTTTTGAGACCGCTCAACTACAGTCCTTCAAAGGAAGACATCTACCTGTCGGCATCACAAATCAAGCGTTTTGGTCTGAGAAACGGAGATGAGGTGGCCGGAAGGGTCAGACCGCCGCGAAAAGGCTCTAATAACGACCGTTACGGCATGATGTACATCGATGCGGTCAACGGAAAAGATCCGGATGAAGCCAAGGGAAGGCCTCATTTCCCCGCTTTGACGGCAATTTATCCCGATAGAAAGCTGGTTCTTGAAAATAATCCCGGAGATTTGTCGACACGTTTGATTGATCTCTTCGCACCGATCGGATTTGGCCAGAGAGGCATGATTGTTGCACCACCCAAAGCCGGAAAGACCACTTTTCTGAAGAATATCGCAGCAGGGATTTCGAAAAATGCAGAAGATGCGAAGCTGATTGTTCTTTTGATTGATGAACGTCCCGAGGAAGTCACCGATCTGGAAGATTACGTTTCATCAATCAATCCGAACGGTGAAGTCGTTTATTCCACTTTTGACCAGCGACCGGAAAGCCATGTTCATATTTCGGAAATGGTTCTTGAGCGTGCGATGAGATTGGTTGAGGATAAGCAGGATGTCGTGATTCTGCTTGATTCGCTGACCAGACTTGCGCGTGCGTATAATCTCGTGATTCCTTCAAGCGGCAGGACCCTGTCCGGTGGTCTGGATCCGGCTGCCTTGTATCGTCCGAAGAAGTTTTTCGGATCGGCACGAAACGTCCGTGAAGGCGGAAGTCTGACGATTATTGCGACGGCTTTGGTTGAAACGGGCAGCAGGCAGGATGACATTATTTTTGAAGAATTCAAGGGGACCGGCAATCAAGAGCTCCAATTGAATCGCAATCTGGCCGAACGCCGGATTTTTCCGGCCGTTGACATCAAGAAGTCGGGCACGAGAAAAGAAGAACTTTTGCTGAGCCGGGAAGAACTTGAAGCAGTTTGGAAGCTTCGCAAAATTTCAACAGGCGATACCGTTCGTTTCACGAATGATATTTTAAAAGTCTTCAAGCAGACAAAGGACAATGCTGAATTTTGCCGGAAGGTCGAAGATTTGTCAAAAGCGAAACAGGCAGGCAAAAAAATCAGAAAAAGATGATTGCATGACTTGAAGTTTCATGTTATTATGAAGTATGTTGCGATAGCACAGAATAACTCTGATCCAGCAAATGGTTCAGGGCAAAGGAGCGAAATTATAATGAAACAAGGAATTCATCCAGATTACCATGAAGTTGTTTTCCTGGATTCTGCAACAGGCTACAAGTTCCTGTCAGGTTCTACGAAGACATCTTCAGAAACGATCGAATGGGAAGATGGCAAGACATACCCGTTGATTCGTGTCGAAATCTCTTGTGATTCACATCCGTTCTACACAGGTAAGCAAAAGTTTACGCAAGCAGACGGCCGCGTGGATCGTTTCAACAAGAAGTACGGCTTCACAAAATAAGACAGTTAATGAAAAACAGCCAGGCGTTCGTTTTCGGACACTTGGCTGTTTTCATGTTTTTCCAGAAAATGTGCCAGGAAAAAGCTGCGTCTTCCTCTTGAATTAAAAGGAATGCCGGACAAAACGGTGATTTTGGGGATATGCCCGTAACCTCATCAGTCTCTCATTCCATTTTACAAACAAAGCCCCGGATGAAATTTGCAGTTAACCGCAAATTTCATCCGGGGCTTTAGTTTCAGGCATGTCTTACCAACTATTTGAAGAGACCGAACTTGGCCTTATAGCCTGCATCTGAAACCGCATCCTTCAATGCCTTGTCCGTTACGGACGGATCAGCTTCGACGGTGGCCTTCTTTTGTTCAAGGTCGACCTCGGCGGATGTTACTCCGTCAACTTTCAGTAATGCTTCCTTGACGTGGTTTGCACAGTTCATGCATGTCATGCCTTTTACAGTAAATGTTTTTTCCATTGTTGATTCCTCCTGAATTAATTCTTATGATTAGAGTGTCTTGCGTTGAAAAAGCGCAGACGCAGGGCATTGGTAACGACAAAGACGGAACTGAAGCTCATTGCAAGCGCTCCGATCATCGGACTGAGCTTGAATCCGAATGCAGGATAGAAGATTCCGGCGGCAATCGGAATTCCGATAATATTGTAGATGAATGCCCAGAAGAGGTTTTCCTTGATGTTCCTGATGGTTGCCTTGCTGAGCTGGATTGCGGTTGAAACTTCAGTGAGCTGGCTTTTCATTAAAACAACGTCGGCTGAATCGATGGCGATGTCAGTTCCTGCACCGATGGCGATGCCGACGTCTGCTCTTGCAAGGGCAGGTGCATCGTTGATTCCGTCACCAACCATGGCGACTTTTTGACCCTTCTGTTGCAGCCTTTGAATCTCATGCTCCTTGTCAGCGGGCAGGACTTCTGCAATGACATTTTTGATGCCGGCCTTTTCAGCGATGGCTTTTGCGGTCGTTTCGTTGTCGCCGGTCAGCATGATTGTTTGAAGTCCCATTTGATTAAGTTCTTCGATTGCTTCCCTGCTTGTTTCCTTAATGACGTCTGCAACGTTGATAATGCCAATGAGCTGACTTTCACGGGCAAAGTAAAGCGTTGTCTTGCCTTCGGCTGCACCGCTTTCAGGAATTTCCGAGTCTGTTACCTTAATCTGGTTTTCATCCATCATCCTCAAATTACCGGCAAGAATCTCCTTACCATTGATGATACCACGAATTCCCTGGCCTGCAACCTGAGTGAACTTTTCGACTTCAAGCAAAGAAAGTTTTCTTTCCCTTGCAGAAGCCGTAATTGCCTGTGCCAGAGGATGTTCAGAAAGTGACTCAAGCGAAGCTGCAATCTGCAGAAGATCGTTTTTCTCTGTATTTTGCAAAGGAAAGATGTCAGTGACAACCGGTTTGCCCTCCGTAATCGTTCCCGTTTTGTCAAAAACAACCGTTTGAAGCTCATGCGTCGTTTCAAGCGCCCTGGCTGACTTGAACAGGATTCCGTTTACTGCACCCTGGCCGGTTCCGACCATGATGGCTGTCGGCGTTGCCAGTCCGAGAGCACACGGACAGCTGATGACAAGGACGGAAATTCCGATTGAAAGTGCAAATTCAAACGTTGAACCAAGCATCAGCCAGACGATGGCCGCAATAAAGGCGATGCCGATTACGATTGGAACGAAGACGCCGCTGACGCGATCGGCCAGATTGGCGATGGGGGCCTTGGAACTTGTTGCATCATCGACAAGTCTGACGATTTGAGCAAGGACGGTCTCGTCTCCTGTCTTGGTGACGCTCATTTTGAAATAGCCGCTTTTATTGATTGTGGCACCGATCGCCTTGTCACCTTCCTTCTTGTCGACCGGCAGACTCTCGCCCGTCAGAGCAGATTCGTCGACTGATGCGCTGCCGGAGATGATTACCCCGTCAACAGGGATGCTTTCGCCGGCCTTGACGATTACGACGTCGTCCTTTCTGACTTCTTCCACCGGAACGATTTCCTCCTGATTGTCACGCAGAACTCTGGCCGTTTTAGGCGCCAGATTCAGGAGCTTTGAAATGGCATCGGTTGTCTTGCCCTTTGCCTTTGCCTCAAGCGTTTTCCCGAGAGTGATCAAGGTCAAGATTGTTCCGGCAGATTCGAAGTAAAGATTCATGACGTGTGCCGAGACGCTTTTAAAATCCAGAAATCCCAGTCCGATGCCGATCTTGTAAATGGTAAAGACTCCGTAGACCAGCGCTGCAGAAGCTCCCAATGCTACCAGAGAGTCCATGTTAGGCGTTCCCCTGAAAAGAGACTTGAAGCCGTTGATGAAATAGCTTCGGTTAAAGTAAACGACCGGAAGCAGCAACAGGAACTGCGTGAAGGCAAAGGTGACGGCATTCGTTGTTCCCAGGAAGAAAAACGGCAATGGCCAGCCGAGCATGTGTCCCATCGAAAGGTAGATCAACGGGACGGTAAAGACGATTGACCAGATTAATCGCTGCTTATAGGAATCATACTCCCTTTGAGCCGGATTTTCTTCCGTATCCCCGGCCGGGGATGCATCATTTGAGCGAAGGGATGCTCCATATCCCGCATCGGAAACGGCATGTTCTATTTTGGCCTGGTCAAGCTTGTTTTCGTCGTAGTCAACCACCATGCTGTTTTTCAGCAGGTTGACCGTGACTTTTTTGACGCCCGGTTGTCTGGAGACGGCTTTTTCGACATGTCTTACGCAGGAGGAACAGGTCATCCCGGTAACGTCATAAGTTTCTTTTCGCATAAATACTTCTCCTTAAATTATAAATACAAATGCTTTAGATGGTATTTCTGTTTAAAATTAAAAAATATTTTTATCAGCCATGGAAACGCATTCTT
>NZ_DAIUCE010000057.1:0-11773 GCF_036846325.1 Ligilactobacillus sp.
AACCTGAAAGGAAAATGTTATGAAAACAAAACAAGATACGATTTTTTCCTCCAAGACGCTCAGTTATTTTCTGCAGCTTGCCGAAACGATGAGCTATACGCAGGCGGCACAGATTTTGGGCATTACGCAACCTGCTTTGACCCAGCAGATTAAAAAGCTTGAACGAACGGTCGGAGCACCGTTGTTTTATTCAGTCGGAAAGAAATTGCACTTATCGGATGCGGGCTACACGATGCTTGATGCCACGCACCAGATATACGAAACATTAAACAAGGCTGCCGATGAAATCCAGCAAACGACAAGCGCGACTCAAGGTTCAATCAGCATCGGAATCCTGGCTTCAATCGAAAGCAGCGTTTTTGCAAGTTTCATTACGGATTATTATGAGCATAATCATGGGATTAAGTTGACGCTGCATTCATTGACGCGTAAAGAAATCTGGGAACGACTCGAAAACAATACCATTGATCTTGCTGTTACATATCTTCCGGATGAAAGCATTAAGAATTGGAAACCGTATGAATCAAAGAAAATTGTTACCGAGGATCTGCTGTTTATTCACAACAATGAGGAATTAAGCAAGCGTAAGCGAATACGGCTGAAGGATACGCTGACGAACGATTGGGTGACTTATCCTCCGCAGTATTATGTCAATGACGTGATCCGCGAAGCATACAAGAATGCTCTGATTGACAAGCCGACAAGCGTTGCGCACTTTGCGACGCCTGCGCAGCTGTTTTCCTTTGCAAAGAAGACTGACGTCTATACGGCTTTGCCGACGTCGTTTGTCGAGGCTCATAACAACGGACAGCTGATGACGGCCTTGTTTGAGCCTGAAATCAAGTTTGATTTGTCCTTTGTTTTCAGAAAAGGCAAAAATCAGATTCCGAGAATCGCTAATTTCTTAAACGCATTTGATGCATACCTGAGCGAAGAGGACTATATTGAACACCTTAAGAAAATCAATACTGAAAACTAACTCATAATTGTATTTTTATATTATGGGGGTTATAATTAACGTATATTATTCAAAAGGAGAATCAGCCTAATGAAAGAACTCGTTTTTGGCCACAAAAACCCTGATACGGACGCAATCTGCGCCGCAAAAGCATATTCATACCTTCAAAATCAGCGCGGATTTGAAACTGAAGCCGTTGCCTTGGGCGAACCAAACGAAGAGACAAAATTTGTTTTGGATTACTTCAAGGAACCCGCACCTCGCGTAATTGAAAAAGCTGCTGATGAAGTTGAGGCAGTCATGCTCGTCGATCACAACGAACCGCAGCAAAGTGTCGATGACATTAAGGATCTTACGGTAACTCACGTTGTGGATCACCACCGAATTGCAAATTTTGATACGGCGGCACCTTTATACTATCATGCAGAACCGCTCGGATGCTGCAGCACGATTGTTTATAAGGAATATAAGGCTTCAGGCGTCAAAGTTCCTGAAAAGATTGCCGGACTGATGCTTTCATCAATCATCTCCGATACGCTTTTGTTCAAGTCTCCGACAACAACGGACGAAGACAGGCAGGCGGTTGAAGAACTTGCCGGGATTGCAGGCGTTGATTACGAAAAATATGGTCTGGAAATGCTCAAGGCAGGCACGAACCTTGCTTCAAAGACTGAAGAAGAACTCATCACGGCTGACGCAAAGTCCTTTGAAATGGGCGGCAGGACGGTTCGCGTCGATCAGGTGAATACGGTCGATCTGGATGAAGTGTTTGCACGCGAAAGTGCTTTGAGAGCGGCAATCGAGAAGCAGAGCCAGGAAGAAGGCTATGATCTCTTCTTGCTGATGGTTACGAACATCCTTGATTCCGATACACGCCTGCTCGTTGTCGGTGAACCGCAAGACGTTGTCGAAAAGGCTTTTGGCAAAGAACTTGTCGATAACAAAGTTGATCTTCCGGGCGTCGTTTCTCGCAAAAAGCAAATTGTTCCGCAATTGCAGGCGGCATTCGAAAACTGATTATCTTAACGGTGAAGTCTTCGCTTTTGAAGGAAAGCGAGGGCTTTTTAATTTGTGTTTCGCTTACAATTGCTTAAACAATTTTACTAAATAACTATTTTTCGGATTTTTATCAGTTAAAATATCGTTAAATACGCATTATTTTCTAAAAAGTAATTAAAGTTGCTTTAAATTACTGATTCAAGCCTGTATAATTAAGTAGAGAATATTTTTAAGCTGAGGTGTAGATCATGAGTCAGGAAAAAAGAATCGAACTCATTAAACAGCTTCTCGAGGAACGCCAGGAACTTTCAACCAAGGACATTATGGAAGAATTCGGCGTCTCGCAGGATACTGCGCGTCGGGATATAGTGCTTTTAACGAAGCGCGGTGAGGTCAAGAGAACTCATGGTGGCATTTTGCCTCTGGATTTTGGCAAAAGCGTGCCCAATTTCCAAAGTCGATTGTCACAATTTACTAAACAGAAAACACAAATTGCAAATGAGGCCGCAAAGTATTTTAAGCCGCACAACGTCTACTTCGTCGATGCCTCAACAATTCTTTTGAAAACTTGTCAGACGATCAACATGCCGTTAACGATCATTACTCATTCGCTTGACAATTGCATCGCATTGTCTGAGCACAACAAAGTAACGGTTAAAGTTTTAAGCGGGACGCTTAATCACGAGAATCGTTACTTTTATTCGAACCTGGCCGTCGAAGAGCTGGCCGACGTCGTATTTGACACGGCATTCATTGCGGCATCCGGAATTGACGAGACAGGTGCGTATCTGCTTGATCAAGGCGATGCGCAGATTGTTGGAACAGCGGTCAAACGTGCCAGAAAGGTAATTCTGGTTGCCGAGCACCAAAAATTCATCAACAAGTCCTATTATCGAATTTGTCCGTTGGATAAAATTTCGATGTTTATCACGGACAAGCAGCCGACAAAGGAGCAGCTTGCGATGTTTTCGCCTTATACGGAGATTAAAGTTGCAAAATAAGGCACTCAGGATGAATATAATTCACATTCAGTGGATATTTCTTTTTTTAGATTAAAATGATATAATTGATTTCATATCATATTATAATGCGAGATGCTATAAGGAGAGTCACTATGGAAAATAAATTCAACCACAAAATTGAAAAAATTGCCGTTTCTTCAATTCGTCAATTTGACGCTGAAGCAAGCGCAATTCCGGGAATTATCAAATTAACGCTGGGAGAACCCGACTTCAATACGCCAGAGCATATCAAGGAAGCTGCTAAAAAGGCGATTGATGACAATCTTTCGCATTATACGCCAAATGCGGGGATTCCTGAGCTGCGCGAAGCAACGGCCGCATACTTTAACGAGAAATACAATCTTCACTACAAGCCAAGCCAGGTGATTACTACGATTGGTGCGACTGAAGGGATTGCCACGGCATTGCAGACGATCATGAATCCGGGCGACACGCTCATTATGCCGACCCCTGTCTTTCCAATCTATGCTCCAATCAGCGAAATTAACGACGGCAACGTCGTAACGGTTGACACGAGTGCCGACGGATTCGTCTTGACACCGGAACGCCTGCGTCAAGTATTTGACGAAAACAAGGACAGGCATTTCAAAGTCCTGGTGCTTGTTTTCCCAAGCAATCCGACAGGCGTTACGTATTCAAGGGAGCAGCTGCAGGCTATTGCTGATGTTTGTGCCGAAAAGGACATCTGGGTTCTTTGCGATGAAATCTACGCAGAATTGACCTATTCCGGCACGCATACTTCAATGGCGGAAATCATCCCTGACAGAACGATTCTTTTAAGCGGACTTTCCAAGTCTCATGCGATGACCGGCTGGAGAATCGGCTATCTCTTCGGACCTCAGGATTTTGTCGATCAAGCCGTTAAATCTCATCAGTACATGGTTACCGCGCCGGTGACGAATGCTCAATATGCTGCTTTGGAAGCCATGAGAAACGGCAAGCATGACAGCGATGCGATGAAGTCCGAATACCTTAAGCGTCGCGACTTTGTCAAAAAAGAACTGGAAGAAGTCGGTTTTGAGATGGCCAGTCCTGACGGTGCATTCTACTTGTTTGCCAAAATTCCTGCGAAGTGCGGTACTGATTCATGGAAGTTTGTCAGAGATCTCGCCAAGGGAGCTCGTGTTGCCTTGATTCCTGGCGCATCCTTCGGACCTGGTGGTGAAGGCTACGTTCGTTTGAGCTATGCTGCTTCGATGGAAAGCCTTCAAGAAGCAACCAAACGCATTAAAGAGTACATCAACAGCTTGTAAGATTGCAGCAGAATTGTCAGCCGGCGGGTGCCGGTTGGCTTTTTTTGTTTGTGCTCCATCTGACAATAGAATATAATTAATAAAGTGGCTTAAGAGGTGAGTGAATGAAAAACGGAAAAAAACATCCCGTTGCACTTTTGATGACGGGACTGCTGCTGGTTCTTTCGACAATGATGCTTTTGCTCAGTCTGACCGTTAAGCAGGTGATTTCGGAATCAGTCAAGGGAACTGAGATTGTTTCGGAAATGTCTGACAGGATGTATTCACTGATGTTTGAAAATACAGTGCTTGAAAACTCTGCGGAAAACAATGACTTAAAAGCATCCTTTCAAGCTGATGAACACGCAGACAATGCCGTTTCAATGATTGTTGATCAGACTCTGACCAATCTTGAGGAAGGCAGAGCTTACGCTGACTGCGACATTTCGGGAGAACTTGATCAGGCAATCGGCGACGTCTTCAGTCAGCTGAAGGAAAACGGGACTTTGAGCGGCCAGGAAGCTTCCCTGGCTGAACAAAGGTTAAAGTCTCAGACTGACACGATTTCTGAAGAATTGAATCGTTATGCAAAAGACGTCTATGATGGTCTTACGGCTGAAAATACGCCGGTTGCCAGGACTCTTTCCTATTACCGAATCTTTATCTCGATTGGTTTCAGAATCGTGATGATGCTTTTGATTCTTGCTTTGATGCTTTTGACTGCCAGACTGACGCAAAGCAGCGTCAGCGCTCTGTATTTGATCGGAGCAGAACAGATCGTCGCCGGATCAGTCGTCAGCTTTATAATTTCAAATACCCTGTCTTCAATCGTGATGGAATTGTCGAATCACTATTTGAAAACGTCTGTTTTGATTGAAAGGGCCCCGTTTGAAAAAGCCGGCTCATATTCGATTGTTTTGGGCATTCTGCTGATTGCTTCGGCAACGATTGCGGCATTCAGGAAACGTGTTGCAAAGAAGCAGAAAAACAAACATTTTGACAATTAGGGGAGAAACAAATGAAAAAGAAGCATTTTATCGAAGCAATTGCTGCAATTGCGATTATTTTCGTACTTGGAGGATGCAGCATGCTTCAGTCAGCCATTAACGACATCAAGGGTTCGCTTGTCGGCAATGATTATACCATTTACACTTACGACAATTATGGTTCGAAAGTGCTGGAAACGAGCGGACGAAAAATCAGCATTACAGGCAATCCCGTCAAGACGTCTGATTATGACAGCGACGGTGACGTCAAGGAACGCTATGAACTTTCTTCGGTAATTACGATTACGGTTGACGGCAAGGAAATCGAATCATGCGGTGACACGTGCGTTTTTGTTCAGAAAGGCCTGAAGCCTGATGTCAACTTTACGAAAAAGTCGATCAGTGGCAGCAAAAGCGGGGCTCTTTCAAGCTATGCATCCGTTGCGCGCTTTTTGAACAAATATAAGAACATGTTCGGAAAATCCAGGATCGTCGTCATCAAGTCCCAGCTCGGACAGCCGATTGCCGCTTATTCCGGAGATGACGTTTACTGGAAGATACCGAAGGATCTGCCGAAAATGACCAAGTTGATGATTGACGGCAAGGCGCTTTACATTCATCGTGCCAATTTTCAAATCATCGACAGGGATCTGCTTGAAAAATAATTTGCAAAAGGAAGTTTGACATGGATTCAGAAGAAACAAAACGCCCGATCGGAATTTTTGATTCCGGAATGGGAGGTCTGACAGTTTTGCGCGAATGCGTGAAAATCATGGGAAACGAAGACTACATTTTCTATGGTGATTCATTCAATGCCCCGTACGGCGTCAAAAGTACGGAACAGGTGTATCAGCTGAGTGAGAAAATAGTTCAGCGTTTCCTGAAGGAGAACGTCAAGGCAATTGTAATTGCCTGCAATACCGCAACGAGTGCTGCGGCCTCAAGACTCAGAAAAGAGTACCCGGAACTGCCGATCGTCGGACTTGAACCGGCATTAAAGCCGGCTGTCCTGCATAAAAGGAATTCAACGGTTCTCGTCATGGCAACTCCACTGACGCTAAAGGAAAAGAAATTTAAAAATCTGATGAACCGCTTTGAAGATCAGGCTAAAATTCTCGAACTCCCTGCGCCTGATCTGGTTGAGTTTGTCGAACGGGGCGAAATCGACACGCCTGAACTGAAAAAATATCTTCGCTCGATTTTGAATCCGTATGTCGGAAACATAGATGCGGTCGTTTTGGGGTGCACTCACTTCCCGTTTGCTAAGAAGGCAATCCGGCAAGTCGTCGGAAACGACGTTTATGTCATTGACGGCGGTGCCGGTGCGGCAAGGGAATTGCGACGCCTGCTCGAGGCCAAAAACGAGCGTCGGAAAGAAGACAGAATCGGGAAAATCGAATTTTTAAACAGCAATCCCGATCCAGGGGAAATTGAACTTTCAAAGAAGCTTTTTGAATTGGATTAGAGGTTAAAGATTATGAAATACGTCAGACAGGCAACTCCTGGTGATTTACCCAGAATCAGTGAAATTTTTGAAGATGCGAAGAAAATTCTGGCAAATGACGGTTCTTCGCAATGGCAGAACGGTTCGCCGTCGATTGAAAATTTTAAAAATGACATTGAAGACGGATGCTGCTATGTTTTAATTGTCGATGAAGAAATCGCAGGGATGGCATCATTGATTGAAGGTCCGGACAGAAATTATCAGCGGATTAATGCAGGAGAATGGAAAAACAAGTCCGATGATTACATTGCGATTCATCGCGTGGCCATCTCAAGCAAGTATAAAGGGATGCATTTGAACGACACGCTCTTTGCCTGCTTGCTGACGATTATCGAAGTCAAGGGCTTCAAGCACGTCAGAATCGACACTCATCCTAAAAATCAGCGCTTGCAGCATATCGCCGATAAATTCGGATTCGAATATCGCGGCATGATTTATATTGAAGATGAGACGGTTGAGCCTGAAAGAAAGGCATACGAACTGGAACTCAGCTAATTAAGAGAGGGATAAAATGAAGAAAAGATACGATACGCTGCTGTTTGACGTCGACGACACTTTGCTTGATTTCGGTGCGGCTGAAACGCAGGCATTGGGGAAATTGTTCGATGATCTCGGCATTGAACTTGATGCAGAAATTGAAGCAAGCTATAAAGCCTACAATCAAAGCCTCTGGAAGAAGCTCGAAGTCGGCGCGATTACGCGCAGACAACTGCTTGCCACGCGTTTTCCGACTTTTTTCAAGAAGTACTTCTCGCTTGACGTTGATGCGGACGTACTGACTCCGAAGTATATGAATTACCTTTCCATGGGACATGATGAGGTCTGCGGTGCAAGACAGCTGCTGACGTCATTGAAGAATTCAGAGCACAGGCTGTACGTCGTGTCAAACGGAAATCTTGACGTTCAGAAACGTCGCTTGAGGGATTCGGGATTCGGAGACTACTTCGAACAGATATTCATCTCAGAGAAGATGGGCGTCAAAAAACCGGATAAGGAATTTTTTGATGTCGTCGAACGAAACATTGAAGGATTCGTTCCGGAAAAGGCGGTCGTCATCGGTGATTCTCTGACATCGGACATAAAGGGGGCAAACAACGCCGGACTTGACAGTGTCTGGTTCAATCCCAAAGGAAGCAGGAACGAAACGGAAAACAAACCAACTTATGAAGTCAGAAATTTGAAAGAAATAAATGATCTGGTTTAAAAAATCAAGCCAGGTCACGGCAACGGGAAGGCGCATTGCGATGAAGGCAGTGCGTTTTTTGCGTATATTCCAGGCGAATGCTGATGTTCAATCATCTTGGCAAGCGCTTTACTTTGTGTTAAAATCTTGTTGGTATCAATATGAAAGGAGAGTATGAATTATGATCAAAGCACTTGCCGTAGACATGGACGGAACGTTTTTGAATTCAAAAAAAGACTATAATCGAGCGCTTTTCAAGAAGCTCTACGATGAAATGAAGAACCGCGGCATCAAGTTCATTGTTGCAAGCGGAAATCAATACGTGCAGCTTAAACGCTCGTTCCCTGAAATTTACAATGAGATCTCATACGTTGCCGAAAACGGGAGCTGCATCATGGAGGGAGAAGAAATTCTCTTCAAGAAGACCGTTTCTCGTGAAGACGTGCTGTTCACAGCTTCCGTCCTGGACGAATATGACGATGTCAATTATGCTGCCTGCGGATTTAAATCAACTTATTATCTGAAACGGGCCGATGATCATTTCGGAAAAATTATGGATTTCTACTGTCCGGTCAACCGAAGACTCGATACATTGGAAGAGATGCCGGAAGACGACATTTTTAAGATGACGATTGAATGCCCGGCCGAAAAGACGGCTGAATATCTTGAAATCATGAATGACAGGCTTGCCGGAAAACTTGAAGCAACCTCCAGCGGACATGGTTCGATTGACCTGATCATCCCCGGATGCCATAAGGCGTATGGCTTGAAGAAACTACTCAATTACTACGGGATTGATGCAAAGGACCTGATGGCATGCGGCGACGGCGGAAACGACGTTGAAATGCTTGAACTTGCGGGTCACAGCTATGCGATGGCAAACGGTTCGGATGAAGTCAAGAGAGTTGCAGGACATCAAGCCTTGACAAATGACGAAGACGGCGTTTTGCATGCTTTGGAAAAAGAATTGAATCTGTAAAGATAAGTCGACAGAAACGAGGTTTTTTAAATGAATCAACATCCTGATTACGTCTTGAACAAGATTAACAGTCCTGAGGATTTGAAGAAGCTTTCCTTTGAGGAATTAAACAGGCTTCCAGACGAGATGCGACAGCTGGTTCTGGAAAAGGATGCCGCAATCGGCGGTCACGTCGGTCCGAACCTTGGAATCATGGAAGTTACGACGGCCTTCCACTATGTGTTTGATGCCCCCAAAGACAAGATTGTCTTTGACGTTTCGCATCAATCATATGGCCACAAGATGCTTACCGGAAGGAAAAAAGCCTTTCTTGACCCGGACTGCTACAATGACGTTACGGGCTACACAAATCCTGATGAAAGCGAATATGACTACTTTACCGTCGGACATACGTCAACTTCCGTCAGCCTGGCGACAGGACTTGCGCAGGGGCGCGATCTGCTTTCCGGAAAGGAAAACATCGTTGCTCTTGTCGGTGACGGATCGCTCAGTGGCGGGCTGGCATTTGAAGGGTTCAACAATGCTTCCGTTTTGGACAGCAATCTGATTATCGTAATCAATGACAACCAGATGTCAATTGATGAAAACAAAGGCGGTTTTTATCGCGCGCTGAAGGAACTCCGAAAGACGCATGGACAAAGTTCAAACAATATTTTCAAGGCGATGGGGTTTGAATATCGATATTTAGACGAAGGCAATGATTTAAAATCAGTAATCGAGCTTTTTGAATCTGTCAAAGACGTTGATCATCCCGTCGTATTGCACGTCAATACGTTAAAGGGCAAGGGATATGAACCGGCTGAAGATCACAAGATGGAATTTCACTGGCATACACCATGGAATCTTGAAACCGGAGAATCGAAAACGGGTGATGCGCCTAAAGGCTATGCCGATGTTGTCTTGGACGTTCTCGAAGAAGAACTGGCTGACAACGTGCCGCTGATGGCAATTAATGCGGCCATCCCTGGCGTATTCGGGTTGAAGAGCTTTGAAACAAAGCATCCTGCAAACTATCTGGACGTCGGCATTGCCGAGCAGCATTCCCTGACCGTTGCTGCCGGAATGGCCAAGGCAGGAGCACGGCCCGTTGTTTTCCAAAACAGCACTTTTCTGCAGCGCGCCTATGATCAGCTGTCGCATGACGTTGCCTTAAACGATTTGCCGGTGGTGATGCTTGTCTTCGGCGGAACGGCAAACATGAATTCCAATACCCATTTAGGCATGTTTGACATTCCCTTTGTTTCAAGCATTCCAAACGTTAAATATCTGACGCCTGCGAGTGAAGAAGAACTTCGGGCGATGCTTAAGTTTGCAATTAAACAGACAGAACATCCGATTGCGATCAGAATTCCTGCTGGTCCTTTGAAGCACACTGAAGAACCGGATTCAAACAGGTTTAAATATCAGATTGTCAAGCGGGGGACCGATGTCGCAGTGCTTGCTTTGGGGCAATTCATCGATTTGGCAAAGGAAGCTGCAGAAGAGATGAGCGGACTCGGAATCGATCCTACGATCATCAACCCGCTTTCGGTCACTGAATTTGACAGCGAAATGCTTGATGCGATTGCTGAAAAATACAGAGTTGTCGTCACTTTGGAAGACGGGAGCATCGATGGAGGATTCGGCCAGAGAATCGCGGCCTATTTCGGCACGAAAAACATCAAGGTCATTGTCCGAGGTGCTGAAAAGGGGTTCCCTGACATGGTTCCGACCGAAAAACTGCATGAAATGTACGGCCTTTTGCCTGAACAGATTGCGCATTCGGCACTGCAGGCTCTAAAAGATTAAATAATTTGTAAACCCCGGTGCTTTTAATAGTCATGGTTGATAAAACATGCTATGATTAAAGAGTATTCAAGCACGATGGGGGTGTAGTCTGATTTGCTAAAGAGAATGAGAATAAGACATAAGCTTGATAAAAAAGCAGAGCTTGGGGACGTCGTCAGAGATGGCCAGAAGACATACGTCGTGATCAACATCATAAACGCTCATGCCTTTGTTGATGTAAACGGAGAAATTTCAGCAATTTATGACTGCTTATGTCAAAGATATCGTTCAGAGAATCTGTCAGAGGAATTCGTGACGACGCAGACCGAGCTTCCGTATGAAAGAGGGGAATGGGATGAGGTTGCTGACGTCGGCAATATCATCTATGATACGGAAACCGGTATCTATGTTTCGATTGAACGAATCACCGGGATAAGATTTGAAGGCGAGACGATGTACGTCACATACGAGTTCTCACCCGTTCCTGAGTGGAGCGATTACGAAATGGACGAAGCGGTTTTGAGATACAGACATCGGTTCATGCACCTTGTGCGTCATGACGAAAAAAGAAATCAAGGACAAAAGCCGTCATAAAAGTTGAGAGAGGAAGCGACCAGGGTCGACTTCCTTTTTTCGTATCAAGCTGTTTAGAAACAATATCTTATTACTTTAACTTTAATGAAAATTCAAAAAACACCAGGAGGAAACCTTGATTTACGACGTTCTTAAAAAACTTTCCATCGACTATGACGAGATTTGTCATCCTCCCGTACGGACGGTTGCCGAAGCGCAGCACATAAAAACACAGATCAGCGGAACGGGATGCAAGAATCTTTTTTTAACAGATTCCAAGAAGAAGACTTTTATTTTGGTTGTTCTTTCTGAAAACAAGTTTGCAAACATAAAGCAGATTGCACAAATCTGCCAGACTTCCCGTCTAAGTTTTGCAGATAAGGAAACACTTGAGAAAGTTCTTGGAGTCAAACCTGGATGCGTATCAATCTTAAACCTGGTCAATGTCGAAGATTTTAAACTTAAAATTTTGATTGACAGATCTCTTTCAGGAAAAAGACTGCTTTTCCACCCCAATGACAATACGAAGACAATCTCGCTTGATTTTGCCGATATGGTGCGCTTTATCCG
>NZ_DAIUCE010000057.1:11783-12728 GCF_036846325.1 Ligilactobacillus sp.
AAATGACTGGCAAGAGTTTTGACAATGGTGCTTAATAATATTTTCTTTCAGGATTTCAAGCAGTTTCTCCTGCTTTTTCGTCAAAGCCAAATCAGTTCTCGCAGCGAGGGACAGGAAAAATTCAGGCGGATTTCTGTCAGTCAGTTCAAGCACCGCAAGCTGATCCGAATCAGAAACTGCCAGATCGGTCAAATATCCGATACCGATGTTTTCTTTGACCATCGCCTTCAAGAGATTGATGTCACTTGTCTTATAAATTACCTTTGGCCTGAAGTGTGCTCTATGCGCCATTTCCTTCAGGGCCTTACCGTGAACGAACCCCTTGTCTTGAATGATGAAGGGTTCGTTTTTTAATTCTGCAAAGCTTATTTTTTCTTTTTGAGCCAGGCGATGATGCCTTGAAACGATAATCTTAAGCGTGGAGCTTCCAAAGACGTCAACCCAAAGGTCATTGTTTGAAATCGGATTAATCGAACCAAGCAGAGCAAAATCAAGCGAACCGTTCAAAAGCATCTTTAACAGAGCCTGCGAACCTTCTTCCTTAATCTCGAGACTGTTCATCATATTATTTTCAAGAAAGTCAGGCATCAGTTTCGGGAAGTATCTGTTCCCGATGATTGGAGGCAGTCCCAGAGAGATTTTTTCGTCTTTCAAACGATCCAGTTCCTTTTGTGCAACAGTGAGTTCATTCAAAATTCTGGCAGCATGGAGATCAAACTTCAAGCCTGCTTCGGTCGTCCTAAGCAATTTATGCGACTGATCTCTGATCAAAAGTCTTGATTCCAGTTCTTCTTCAAGGCGTTTCAACGAAAGCGTAATCGTCGGCTGGCTTACGCCGAAGAATTCAGCGGCCTTTGAGAAATTTTTTGCTTCAACTAGATAATGATAATATTGCAAATCTTTGATATTCATTTTAAACCCCGTTTTAATAATGTTTTATCCAAT
>NZ_DAIUCE010000058.1:0-12678 GCF_036846325.1 Ligilactobacillus sp.
AGCTTACCCGTCGCAAGCGCGACTTGGATACGCGGGGGCTGAACGTTCGGCTACACACCTTGATGTAAATGCAAAAAAAGAACCCCTGAGATTGCTGAGCATCTCCGGGGGTTCTGCGTTTCCGCCTGATTATAACGCAATCAAACGGGTTATTTTTTCAAAAGCTTTTCTCTGATTTCATCCAGGTGCGGCGCTTCCAGAAGCTTCATCTTAGGGAAGCTTTTGAGCATACGGCGCTCATTGAAATTAAATGAAGCGTCGAGTCGATGAAGAATCGTTTCGTGCCATTTTTCAATATAATTTTGAATGGCCGAACTCCTGCTTTCAAGACTGGCAAGCTTGAAGTACGGGCGTTCCTCGATGATGCGCTCGGCTTCATTCTTCAGACGCAGGCGCTCTGCCTGAATCCTCTGCTCAAGCACGAGGGCATGAGCTCTGAATTTCTGCATATTGAAGATGGTAACTGCCGCATCGCCGCCCATGACAACGATTACGAACAGATCGGCAAGCGTGCCCGTCCTGTCTTCCAGAAAGTCAACGAGACGCATGACGTGCGGCTGAACGAAGGCAGTCAGGACAACCGTGCCGACACCCCAGAACAGCGATATGAACGGGGCAATGCGTCCCTTGACGTTGCCGGGATATCTGGAATAGTCCCAAAGCTTGAGATGAAAGACGTTTTCCAGAAAGGCACCGGCAAGATACTCGAACACGGTTGAAACGACCGTGCCGACCAGAAACAGCAGCAGAAGATTGCCGGTAAGTTCCTGCGTAAAGAGAAGCACCGAGCTGACCGCAAAGCCGTATACCGGACAATACGGTCCAAACAGGAAGCCGCGATAGACAAAATGACCTTCCCTGCTTGAACAATATACCGTTTCCCAAAGCCAGCCAACGAACGAATAGATGAAAAACAGCAAAACAAGATCATTTATCGTATACATGCCTATTCCTCTTTTGCGGATTCACGATTGGCAAGAATCCGGTTCAATGCATCGCCTGTGGCCAAAGCCACCGTCTTCCGGCCGTGGTCCCTGATGAACTCGGAAGCAGGAGAGACGCGCATGATCTTGAAGTCGGACTCGTTGAGCAGGTGTCCCTTTGCGATGAAATACACGATGACCGGCACCTCTGCTTCAAGATCATCGAAGAAATTGTCCACGCGCTTGATATTTTCAAACGGCAGGTTGATGATTCCGGTCTCAAGCATGATGCTGATGCGGTCTTCACCGTCGCCGATCACCAGTTCCGTTTCGGCAAGCTCTTCCCTGTCAATCGCATCAACCATCCTGTCAATCAACGGCGCCACAGCCTGATCGACGTTTTGGAGCACGTCCTCCTCCCTGTCGGCCAGAATCGTTTCGTGGCGATAAGCCTGATTTTCAATTTTTTCAATAAAGTCCCTGACTTTAATCTGCATGACTTCACTTCCTCATAACATCAAAGATTAATATCCATATTAAATGTCAATTTGGAAAGCGTCAAGCCTTCAGTAATGAAGCTGCCAATCTGACTCATCGTGCGTTCCCTCATGTCGGCAACCATTTCGTGATTTCTCTTCGTTAAAAATGCAGTGAGCTCATCACCTGAGTAATTCCCGGCATCCTGAATCGTTTCCTCCACCAGTCGATGCTGCTGTTCTCTTGCCTGGGTCAGATAATCGCGGCATTCCTGGATGAACTTGCTGTAGTGAGATTCCGTCAGCATTGATAACGTGCGATACATCCAGTATGCGCTGTTGATGTCATACTCAAGCGGAGTTTTGCTGTAGCTGTCGTCCGTATCCTCTGCATTTGTAAAGAACGGAACGTAAGGCGTAAACGACGGGATGCCGAAGCAGATCCACATGATTGCGGAAACTTCATCCGGCACGTCGTTTCTGATCTGAAGCACGTGAGAATTCTGCGTTCTGTTGAGCGAAATCGGTCTGAACTTCAATTTGTCCTCATCCGAACCGTGTCCCAGCGGATCATACTTCGTTTCGTTGTAGTGCGATGCAAGTACGTATTCCAGATCTTCAACCGAAAGCAGGCGATCGGCCTTGCAGACAAACGGCAGGTTGCTTGACTGCGGATCCTGCAGGACGTCAGGCGTAAAGCATCTTTGCCCATACCAGACGCGCGGCGTGTTGTAATGGCGGTCCTTTTCGTTGTCAGTACCGAAAATTCTTCTGAAGTTGAACGTTTCAGGATGAGGATTCAGGTGATGCTCTTCTACGAATTCCTTCAGTCCCTCAGACCACATGTAGTTTTCCGGATCGTCAAAGTCGATGAAATCCTGTGCCACCTGATTTGCGGCTATTGCATATGAATCGTCGGGAATTCTCGTTGCTGCCCAATGGTGTCCGGTGACGATTTCCATGTACCAGACATCGTCCTTGTCGGAAAACAGAACCCCGTTTCCCTCAGGAGAACCATATTCCTTAATCAGCCGTCCGAGATATTCGACGCCTTCCCTGGCAGAGCTGATGTACGGAGCAACCATGTTCTGGAGCGAGTCTTCAGCCAGACCGTCCCTGACCCACGGATCATATGCCAGCGCATGCTCGTTTCCGTAGACTGATTCCGTTGCCGACATCGCAACGTTCTTTTCATTGATTGAACTTTCGCCGAACACGCCGCATTTGTCCACGTCGGCATTCGGCGTCATCGTCGTTCTATACCCCTTCTCAGGCAACGGAGCTTGAAAGCCGTTCCTGTTTGATTTCCAGATTTCCCTTTTGCCGGAATATGCCTGCTGCATTTCAAATCGCTGCGGAGTAAGCGGCAAAAACGTATCGTCATTGCGCGCAATCATGGTCGAACCGTCAATCGTCGCCTTCTTGCCGACCAGGATTGTCGTGCATGCCTGTTCCATCATTTGAATCACCTCAATGTCTTTTACATTTTACAGTTTACGCCATTTCTAAAAATTAGCAAATATTTTATAATTTTTCGATTATTTATTGCACTCGCCCTTCAAAATTATGTATGATTGACTTTAGAGATTATATGGAACAAAGGAAGCATTTATCATGAATAACAAACAACGCCCAAGGCATGGCAGGAACTCAAACAGGAACTTCTTCGCATTTCTTGCACTGGTTCTTGTCATTGGAGCAGCAGGCATTGCCTATGCTCAGCACTTAGACGATGTGACCCGTCAGGAACTCGAATCCAAGGCTTCGTCAAAGAGAAAGCAGACAGGTTCTTCTCATCAGAACCTGTTTTCCAAAGGGAAAAGCAGCCCGGCTTCAAAAATCAAAAGCAGTTCAACGACGGAAAAATCCGTCATGCGCACTCCAATCGACTGGCAGAAATCTTCTGAAACGGTTGACTATCCCGATTTAAACAAGGTCGAAAACCTGTGGATCGAAGTCCGGCTCAGATCGAACCGCACGCTCCTGAAAGACGGCGACAAGACAATCTATACCATGTATTCGTCGGGCGGAAAGTACCACGACGTTGACGGCAGGCAGGTCAGCTACACGCCGACGGGAACGTACTACATCGAAAACGAGCGCGGAGAAAGCTTCTTCAACAACAACCTCAACGAAGGCGCCAGGTACTACATTTCATGGCTGAACCATGGCGAGTATCTCTTCCACACCGTCCCGACGAATGCCAGTGGCGAGTACAACGTCAGGGAATGCGAAAAGCTTGGCAAACAGCCCGCATCCCACGGCTGCATCAGGCTTTCCGTTCCCGATGCAATCTGGCTTTACAATAATCTGCCAGTCGGCACGAAGGTCGTCATTAACAACAAGTAATCCAAGGTCCGGCAAAGCTGCCGGGCTTTTTTTAATGCAGTGCCGAAAATCCACTTGAAGACCGGGCATTCCTGCACGTCAGGCTGCCTGAAATCAAATGATTGCAGCCGTCAGCACTGCATTTTCATGAATAAAAAAAACCGCCCGTCTGCAGGCGGAAATCATATTCCTATGAACGATTGTTTCTTTCCTTCGTATCCTTTCGGTAATACGGCAGGCTGGCCATCACGCCAAGGAAGAGCACCACCGTGGCAATCGTCGTGTTTCTTGAGAAGCAGTAGATCAGAAATGCCAGCAGCACGCCGCCGTAGCACAGAATATTTCCCTTGTCCTTCGCGCCGATCGAACCGTTTTTCCGTTCCGGGTCCTGATACGTCTGCGTATCTTCAGAAATCACGTTGCCTTCGATCAGTTCGGAACGCAGGCGTTTCGGATACTGCGAATTGATCAGCAAAACCGCAGCCAAGGCCACGATGGCACCAGCCAGTGATGATATTCCGCCGTTGAACTTCAGGGTAACGGCCAGAAGCATGCAGATTCCGGCCGCAGTCGCAAAGAAGCCGTAAAAGACTGCGACCATTGAAACGCCCCAGATATTCGTCGGCAGCATGCGCGGCTTCTTCTCATTGCCGATTTCGATGATTTTCTTCGGGTCTTCCTGCGCCTTTTTCCTGATGACGCCAAGAAGCATCCTGGAAAAGGCCAGGAGCAGAAGACCGCTTGGCAGACAAAGTCCAAGATAGGTTGCCGTAACGTCAACTTCCCTGGTCAGTCCCATCGTAAACAGCAGGCCGTCAACGACTGCGATGAACAGGACAACAACGATTCCGCCCGCATAAACCAGAAGCGAGGCATCTTTTTCGAGAAACTTCTGCGCAATTGTATATTCAATGACCAGAATTGACAAGGCAAATAATATAGCTAAAAATATCATTTTCAAAACCCTTTCTAGCGTTAATCACAATAGTATAGTAACACTTTTTTACAGCGCTATCAAATGCAGCGTCCGCGTCTCCAGAGCCACGCACTGAAAAAACTGCCTCAAGTTTAAAACCTGCATGAACTAATGATCATGCGGAAGCGATTCAAATGCCTGTCATGGCTATAACAGTAATATCTGCAAGTGTACTTTGTCCGGGATTTCAACAGGCAAAAAAAAGAAACCGGGACTTTCTTCCCAGTCTCCTTGATTCAGTCTACTTTGAGATATTCCCACGCATCACGCTTGTCATCCTGAGGATCAATCACGACGCGCGTCTTTGCCGGGATGTTTTCTTCAATCCACTGAGCATCCGGAACCGACAGGCGAATTGAGCCATAGGCCTTGATGTTGTGCTTTTTAGTTACCTTCTTCCCGAGCTTTTCAGCTTCGGACTTGATTACCCTGCCGTTTTCGTCAAAGGGAACGGATTCAAACCGATATAGCCCGTCATCCTTGAATGCCGTCCAGTATCTGGCACCATAGCCGCGCGTCGGATCATAGTATGAAGTTCCGCGCCGCTTTTCGATTTTGAAATGTCCGATTGGAGTGCGCTGATAATCCTTGGTTTTCTCGTAATTCTTGCCGACGGATGCGTACATCGTATAGAGCGTGTAAGGTCCTCGTCTGATATAGACGCGCTGCCTGCGCAGATTGACTTCGATCCAGATACGGTCTTCCTTCTTCCTGGCATGAACATACCTGCTGATGTCAGGATAACCGCCGCTTAAGGTCGGCTTGTCCCATGACGCAGGCACAGTCATCCTCTTCCTCTGGTCGGCCAGAAGTCGCTTCTGCTGTGCATCTTCCTCGGCTTGCCTTCTTGATTCGGACTGCATTTTAACGGAATTCAACCGTCTTGCATTGCGGACATGAACCGTGCTGTATGCCGTCACCAGAACCAAAACAACTGCAACGGCCCAGTAGATGATATTCTTCTTTTTCATTTTAAGGTTGCAACCCCTTTACAATTGCGTACAATTCAAATATACGTGTCGAATCAGCGAATGTCAAGAACACGGAGAAACCGAACCCTCACTTGTTGAGGCGAATCTGCTCGACGTCAAAGATCCTGTCTGCCCAGCCGGCGTAGAACGATGCTTCGTGCGTAACCAGCAGGACGTTGCCGGGATAACTGATCAGCGCATCCCGCAAGGCATTTTTCGTTTCGTCATCAAGGTGATTCGTCGGTTCGTCCAGAATCAGAAAGTTGCTTGGCTTCAATTCCATGATGCAGAGCTTGACCTTCGTCTGCTCGCCGCCGCTCAGCAGATTCATCGGCTTCATCGTATTTGAGGCGTTTATTCCGGCACGGGCAAGGCGCTGCCTGATTGTTTTCGGTTCAAGTTTCGGATAAATGTCCTGCAGCGTCTGGAGCGGCGTTTTCGTCGGATCGTCCCATTCGAGATTCTGATCGAAATAATTGACGATGCAGGCATCGACAAAGTGAACCGATCCGGAAAAGCTCGGAATGATTCCCAGAATCGACTTGATCAGAGTTGACTTGCCGACACCATTGAACCCCTTCAGGACAACTTTCTGTCCGTGACTCATCGAAAACGTCACGGGAGAAAGCAACGGCGTCTCATATCCGACCGAAAGCCCGCTGACGGTCAGAGTCGACGCAGACAAAAGCTCGATATACGGGAATTTGAAATGCGCCTGCAGATTGTCTGACGGCGGATCAATCCGTTCAAGCCTGTCCAGGCGCTTCTGGCGCGACTTGGCCATCGTCGACCGCGTTCCGGCCTTGTTCTTCCTGATGTAGGCCTCGTCCTTTTCAATCTGGCGCCGCTGCTTCTCGTAGGCCTTGAGCTGCACGGCCTTTCTTTCCTCCTTTTGCCTGATTGCCTTCCTGAAGCTGCCAGTGTATTTTGTAATCTTGCCAAATGCAACGTCGACAATCGTGTTGGTGACTCTCTCCAGAAAGTCATAGTCGTGCGAAATGACCATGAAGCATCCTTCAAAACCGTTCAGATAGTCGATCAGCCACTCAATATGCTCCGTATCAAGGTAGTTCGTCGGTTCGTCCAGCAGCAGGACATCCGGCTTTTCAAGCAGGAGCTTGGCCAGAATGATTTTCGACCGCTGTCCGCCAGAACATTCGCTGACTTGCCGGTCGCTTCCCAAAGCATCGATTCCGAGTCCGCTCATGACCTGATCGATTTTAGTCTGAATCCCGTAAAAGTCATTTGCCTCAAGAACTTCCTGACAGCGTCCGGCCTTTTCAAGCAGGGAATCGTCCACTTTCTCTGCATATTCTTCATAATACTTCGTTTGCCTTTCCTGAACTTCAAACAGTTCCCTGAAGGCACTCTGCAAAAAGGCTCCGATCGTCAGGTCATGCGCCGACTCGGCATACTGGTCGAGATAGCCGATTCTGACGCCCCTCTGCCATTTGATCCGGCCCTCGTCGGGCAGCCTGGAACCCGTCAGGATTTTGATCAGGGTGGATTTGCCTGCGCCATTCTGACCGATGATTCCCATATGATCTTCCTTGTTCAGCCTGAACGAAGCATCCTTGTAAAGCTGCTTGTCGTCAAACGACATCGACAGCCCCTCAACTTCCAAAATACTCATCTCTTTGACATCCTTCCTCTTTTGTCCATTAAATTATATCATCAATGCTTGATTTTCTGAAAGCAAAGGCTTCATAATATAACGTAAGGGAGTGACTTTCATATGACTTTCATAGTTTCCGCAAAACAAATCGTGATCATGTTCATCCTGATGCTGCTCGGCTTTCTGACCGGCAGACTCGGCATGATTCATAAGGAAACGGCCAAGGATCTGACCAATTTCCTGCTGTACATAATTTCGCCGTGCCTGATCATCAATGCGTATCTCGTCGACTTTTCCATGAAAAGGCTGATTGAATTCTTTCAGGCAATCGTTGCAGTAACGCTGGTTTATGTCGTCAGCATCATCGTTTCTCACCTGATAATCAACAGGAAGTTCTTCAAGGACCAGGAAACACGCGCAGTGCTGCTCTATGGTTCGGCCTATTCAAATGCAGGGTTCATGGGCATCCCGCTCGTTTCCGCCATTCTCGGCGAAAGCGCGGTCTTCTTTTCAGTGCCTTACCTTGTCGTCTGCAACTTCTTCATGTGGACGCACGGCGTTGCCCTGTTTTCAATCGAACACAAGCGTTCCCTGCGTCTCAGATTCCTGGATGCCCTGAAAAATCCCAACGTCATTGCCGCACTAATCGGCTTTGTCATCTTCGTTTCAGGAATCAAGCTGCCCGAACTCATTCTGACGCCGATCAAGTCGCTCGTTTCGGTCAACACCCCGCTCAGCATGGTCGTCGTCGGAACGAACCTCGGCGCGATTTCCTTTTCAAGCAGGAAGAATCTCAAGACGGTTGTGTTCGGAACATTTGCCAGAAACATCCTGATCCCGCTGATCTGTCTGTTCATTCTGCTTGCCGTGCCGATTTCCGGTCAGGCCGCCTGGGCAATTCTCATCATGGCTTCCTGTCCGGTTCCTGCCGTTGTCGTCTTGTTTTCACTGCTGAATAATTTTGATGCGGAAGTCCCGACGAGCTATCTCTGTCTTTCAACGCTCTGCACGATCTTCACGCTGCCTCTGATTGTTCTGATCGCCCAAAGCCTTGGCTATGGCGGTTAAATTCAGAAAAACTTGCATTCTCTGCCATTTTCAGCTACAATGGATAAATGCATGAATGATGAAAGGAGTGAAAAACATGTCACAAAACGTACACGTAGGCGTTGCTAACGATCGCCGCCCCGTAAACCAAAAGAATATCAAAAAGCGTCGTGCACAACACCAAGCTGTTTTGTCATTCTTGAAGGAACGCGAAGAAGCTGACAAGGCTGCAAAATAATTGAGCGAAGCGCACATGCGTGGAGCTCGACCGTTTCAATCATGCTGACTCGAGAGCACTGCAACGGGAAAGTTCAATTATAATTGGATAGATATAGCTCCACATGAGCCACTTTCAAGTGCGCACATGTGGATTTATTTTGCCCTGAATTCCGTTTAACGGCAGGTGATTAGTGATTTCATTCACAATTTATGTAAAATGATTTGTTCCAACAAAATTAAGTGATGGGATTCACTGCAGCTCAACTATACCAATCGCACCTGAAACTACCATCACAGTAAAAATACACTTTTATTTCGCTTTTTTAAAAATTTTTTACACGATCATTTTATGAATATTCTTTTTAGAACTTAATGAACCACGTTCACGAAAAAAGCGTTATATACATTTGATGTATATGCAAAAAAAAAATAAAAAAGACCTGTCATTTCCGACAGGTCAACTTCTCTCAGCACTTACCAACACTCAATACTCCATTCATTGCGCAGTTTATTCATCATACCAGCTTCAAAAGGAGAACGCATCCGCCCAATATCAACCAAAACGGCGTAATCAACGCCACACCCCAGGCAAATTTTTTCAGCCCTTCCATCGGGAAACCTCACTTTCATATACCAATTCAAAGTTACAAGTGATATTTTACCATATTCTCTCTAAAAGAAAACGTTTTACAGTGAAGTTTCACAAATTATTAACAAATTTCAGATGCACGGGTCTGATAATTTGGCTCCGGCTCTGTATTTTTCAATAAAATCAGCGCTGATTATAATGATTACAGCGTCACATTTACGTCAAAATTCTTTTTTTGGAATTAATTCCGGCACCATGATACAATGACTTTGTTAAGTGAATCACAAATTTGCAAAGGGGGCTTTTTCATGGAAACAAAATTCTTTGCATTGACGGTCGACGAGACGCTCCGCAAGCTTCATTCATCCACAAACGGCCTGAGTAATGAGGAAGTTCTGGCAAGACGGGAAAAAGACGGGCCAAACGTTCTGGAAACGAAAAAACATTCAACCCTGCCCGAAAAATTCATCGCGCAGTTCAAGGACCTGATGATCATCATCCTGATGATTGCAGCGCTGATTTCAATGCTGGCAGGCGAAATTTCCGATGCAGCCATCATTTTCATCGTCGTGTTCCTGAATGCCGTTTTCGGCGTCTTTCAGGAAACAAGGGCCGAAAACGCAATCGATTCGCTGCAGGAAATGACCACGCCGTTTTCAAGGGTGCGAAGGGACGGCATCGTGTCACAGATCAAAAGCACGGAACTCGTTTCCGGAGACGTTATCCTGCTTGAAGCAGGTGACATCGTGCCTGCAGATGCCAGAATCATCTCGCAAAATGCTATCAGAGCAGAAGAAGCGGCACTGACCGGTGAATCCGTTCCCGTTTCAAAGGACGAACGCCCGCTGACTGACGAAAATCCGCCGCTTGGCGAACGAAGCAACATGCTTTTCATGAATACCGTCATCGCCAACGGGACTGCGGAAGCTGCCGTGGTTGCGACCGGAATGAGGACCGAGGTCGGACACGTTGCCAGAATGCTTGACTCTGCCGAAGATTCCGTCACTCCGCTCCAGAAAAACATCGCCCACCTGAGCAAGGTTCTGACCGTCTTGATCCTGATCATCGCAGTCGTAATCTTCGTCTTCGGCACGCTGACCGGAAGAGAGTCAGTTCTCGACATGCTTTTGACGTCGATTTCACTGGCCGTTGCCGCCATTCCCGAAGGCCTTCCGGCAATCGTCACCATCACCCTTGCGCTCGGAACGCAGGCAATGTCAAGGAAAAACGCACTCGTCAGAAAGCTTCCGGCAGTTGAAACACTCGGAACCTGCGAAATAATCTGCTCCGACAAAACGGGCACGCTGACGCAAAACAGGATGCGGGTCGAACAGTTCTATGCAAACCGGAAGCTGCAGAAGGCTCTGGATTTCGACAGGAAACAGGCATCATCCCTTCAGCTGGCCATGATTCTTGCAAATGACGCCAGGGAATCTGAAGACGGACCGATCGGCGACCCGACCGAAACGGCGCTTCTTGATTTTTTTGTTGAAAACGGCGCTTCGGAAGAAGTCAGGAGGATTCAGCAGGACTATCCGCGCATTGCATCGCTTCCGTTTGACTCGGACCGAAAACTCATGTCGGCCGTCGTTGAACACGAAGGACAGAAAATCCTCTTTACCAAAGGCGCAGTTGACGAACTGCTCAAACGCATCACCAGAATCGAGGAAAACGGGGTCGTCCGCCCGATTGACGACAGCGACAAACAGCGGATTCTTGAAGTGAACGGACAACTGGCCTTTCAGGCTCTGCGCGTCCTCGGATACGCCTTCAGACCGCTGAATGAACCTGACGAACTGACATCTGAGAACTATGAAAAGGACCTGATTTTCACCGGAATGACGGGCATGATCGATCCGCAGCGCCCCGAAGTCAGAAATGCAGTGTCTGAAGCCGAAAATGCCGGCATCAAGACAATAATGATCACCGGTGACCATAAGGAAACGGCAAGGGCCATCGCCATCAGACTCGGAATCATCGCAGAAGGCGACTTGAACGGCGTGATCACCGGAAGCGAACTTGACGAATTGAGCGATGAAAAACTGCAGGAAAACATCGGGAAATATTCGGTTTACGCCCGCGTTGCACCGGAGCATAAGGTCCGCATCGTCAAGGCATGGCAGGCACGCGGAAAAATCGTTGCCATGACGGGCGACGGCGTCAATGACGCACCGGCATTGAAACAGGCGGACATCGGCGTCGGCATGGGCATCACCGGAACGGAGGCTTCCAAGAATGCGGCGGACATCGTTCTTGCTGATGACAACTTCGCAACCATCATCGTCGCCGTCAGGGAAGGACGCAAAGTCTTCGCCAATATCCAAAAAGCCGTCCAGTACCTTTTGTCTGCCAACCTGGGAGAAGTGCTGACGCTGTTTATGATGACAATGCTCAACTGGTCGATTTTTGCACCGGTCCAGATTCTCTGGATCAATCTCGTGACCGATACCTTTCCGGCCATCGCCCTTGGCATTGAAAAATCCGAAAAAAACGTCATGACTCAAAAGCCGCGCGGATCAAAATCAAACTTTCTGTCAAACGGCGTCGGATTCGCCATTATCTACCAGGGCATACTTGAGGGTCTGCTGACCCTTGGCGTCTACCTCTGGGCCGTCACGTTTCCGGTCCATTCAGGTGCCGCCGCAGTTCATGCCGATGCGTTGACGATGGCCTATGCAACGCTTGGGCTGATTCAGCTGTTTCATGCATTCAATTCAAAGTCGATTCACGGAACGATTTTCACGAAGCAGACGCTGAAAAATAAATTCTTCAATCTTGCCGTTCTCGTTTCGGCCGTTTTGCTTGCTTCAACGATCCTTATTCCGGGATTGAACCCGGTTTTCCACGTCTCTTCCCTTTCATGGGCACAATGGGGCATCGTTTTTCTGGCCGGAATCCTGATGATTGCCATCGTTGAAACGGTCAAATTCTTCTCACGGCAAGAAACATCGGCCAAATCCGTTGAGGAAAGCAGGTGATTCTTACGGGCAAATCTCAAAATTCGGCCTTTTGCCCGTAATCATCCAGCATACAGAAACACCAAAACGTAAGCGGTCGTTAAAATGGCGTTCTTCATAAACTTTCAATATATTGGTATGCTTTAAACATTAAATACATTGGAGGTTTAAAGATGAAACTGGATGACGTTGTGGAAATAAATCTTGTTGATAGAAGTCCCCAGGAACCATATCGACCTGTCAGGGAAATGGCTGCTAAAATTATTACGGAAGATGTTGAAATTCGAATTTATAATGGCGCTTCGAGAGAGGTGCTCAAAGGTTTGAACAATTATCTCTGGTATCGTGATCAACATGTTTCCAAACATAAATAATATGAAAATCTATCTCGTTTGCGGTAAAACTGATCTTCGCAAAGGGATAGACGGTCTGGCTGCCCTGGTTACCGATATGTTTGACCTGGATGCTTATGACAACGCAATTTTTCTATTTTGTGGGTCCCGTTCTGATCGCTTCAAAGCTCTTTATTGGTATAAGACCGGATTTGTGTTGTATTATAAGCGCATCGAAAACGGTC
>NZ_DAIUCE010000059.1:0-12566 GCF_036846325.1 Ligilactobacillus sp.
GTCTTGTGATATTTTGCGAGAATTCGACAGAAAATTCTTCGCGTCCTCATTGCTAAACCCGAGGTTGGTGCTTTCGTTCCCTAAATTTAAATTTTTTATTTCATTATTATGTAAGGATTAAAAAAGATTAATACGAATACAAAAGAAAAGAGCCAGGATCTTTCCTGACTCCTTTCATCATATTATGCTTAATGCCTTTTGTTCTTCAAAGCCTTTTCGCGGGCTTTCTGCAGCTTGCGTGCCTTCTTCTTTTCAAGGCGTTCCTTTTCTTCGCGTTCGCGTTGAATCTTGAACGGATTGTTGATCAGCAGCGTCTGACCAACGGAAAATGCATTCGTGACCACCCAGTACAATGACAAGGCGGCAGGAACGTTGATGGCCGTGACAAGAATCATCAACGGCATGAATACCATCATCCCTGTTGTCATGGCATTTTTTTCAGGCTGTGCCTTAACGCTCAGCCATGAAGTAAGGAACGTGAAGATTGCGGCAAGAACCGGCAGGATATAATAAGGATCCTTATCTCCCAGCTGCATCCACAGGAACTTGCCCGTCTTCAATGTTTCAGAACGGAAAATTGCCTGGTACAAGGCAATCAGGACCGGCATCTGAACCAGGAGCGGCAAACATCCGGCAACAGGATTTACCCCTGCTTCCGCATAGAGGCGCTTTTGCTCCTCGCTCATCATGCGCATCTGTTCCGGATCGCTTCTGTCCGGATACTTCTTTTGAAGCGCCATCAGCTGAGGCTGAATCTCAGTCGTCTTGCGCATCGACTTCATTTGATAAATCATCAACGGCAAGATGATGATTCTGACGATAATCGTAAATACCACGATTCCCCAGCCATAGTTATGACCAAAAATGCTGCTGAGACCCTGGATGGCTCGGATGAAGTTCCAGATAATGTAGTGATCCCAAAAACCGGTGCTTGAAGCATCGACCGGACTTGTACCACATCCGCTGAGAACAAGCATCAAAGATAAAACCCCCAAGAGAGCCCCTGTGCGTTTAACTCTTCTCAAACTGGTCTACCTCACTTTTAATAACGTAGCTATTGTTCAGTCTAATCAACGAGCTTGAGGTGTGACCACTCGCTCCAATTTCCTACTTAACGAAGGTCACTGTCGACTTGGTCATCATTCAAGACTTTAGCCAAATGCAGGACATGAATCAGATGCTGCTTGACTTCAGCAGTCGACATAAACGCCACGCCTGGACGAGCGATTACGATAAAATCACAATCTGGCTTCAGCTGCGGTTTTAACTCTGTCAGGCTCTGACGAATTCGACGCTTGACCCAGTTTCTCGCAACAGCATTGCCGATTTTCTTCCCAACGGAAATTCCGACGCGAAAATGCGGCTGTTTCGGCTTTTCAATCATATAAACCACAAACTGCCTGTTGGCACATGACCTGCCTTGAGTGAAGACTTTCTGAAATTCCGCTTCCTTTTTGACGCGGTATGATTTTCTCATAAGACATCTCCAAATTCATGTTTGGCCGATAAATTTAAAAAAAAGACCACTGACGGTCCAGTGGCCTATGCAGACAATACTTTTCTGCCCTTACGGCGTCTACGTGCTAACACATTGCGGCCGTTAGCTGTGCTCATTCGCTTGCGGAAACCGTGTACGCGTTGGCGATGGCGTTTCTTTGGTTGAAATGTTCTCTTCATTGATGTAACACCTCCTGTTTGATTCATTTCATTTGCTGACAAATTCAGACTTACTTTGTAATACTAACACACTTTGCATCAGAATTAAAGTTATTTTTTTCAGAAAAATCATCAGGCAGTCTGACCTGTGAATAAAAAGCAAGCTGTGAAACTTTTTGACTTATCCACAATCCTGTGGAAATTATCCACCATTTTCCTTCCCTTTCCTGTGTTTTTCCTTGGCTCATGCACACACGAACTAACACGTTTATCAACAATCAACAAGCTGTGGATATCAGACTGTTGATTTTGTTTACAGTTCCTGTTGATAACTTTCGGAACAGTTGAGGCTGCAGGCTCTTCTTGCTGAAGACTCGCTGTGGACAAAGTAAGTTGAAATGATGCGTTCTCCATTTTATGCACAGGCTGTGGACAAGCATATTAACAGGGTGGTGAAAACTTCTTTGTGCTTTATCCACAATTTGTGCATAAGTCGATGAAAACCTGCTTGTTTCACGTCCTGGCTGTGGAAAACTTTTTTCAATCATGTTAAAATGAATCCATATTAAATTTACTAAAAAGGAGGAATCTTCGTGAACGATCTCGAATCCATCTGGCACCTCGTCTGTACTTATTTTCAAGCAAAAACGACTGAAATGTCCTATCGTTCCTGGATTACAACGGCTAAACCCCTTCAATTCACGGATAATACCCTGCTGCTTGAAGTCCCGTCAGTTGCGCATCGCGATTATTGGAGCAAGAATCTGACGGATCAGGCAGACGCTTTCCTTGAAAAGACCCTGGGCGAACAGATTACCGTTCTGCTGAAGCTTCCAGACGAACCGAATCCCTTCACAATCGCTGAAGAAGAGATCAAGGCTGAAGAGCATGCCACACTCGAATCGCAGTCTTCAGATGCACTGGATTTTTCAGTCAAACCGACTTCAGCAAACGCTTCAGAATCCCAATTGAATGAAAAATACACGTTTGACACCTTCGTTGACGGAAACGGAACTCGAATGGCCTATGCCGCAGCGCTCGCAGTTGCTGAGGAACCGGCAAACTACTATAATCCGCTGTTTATCTACGGAGGCGTCGGACTCGGAAAAACCCACCTGATGCATGCCATCGGAAACCGGCTCCTGCAGGACAATCCGAATGCCCGCATCAAATACGTTTCAAGCGAAGCCTTTGCGAATGACTTCATCAATTCAATCAAAAGCAAAAATTCTGAAGCTTTCAGGCAAAAATACCGTAATCTCGACCTTCTTCTGGTCGATGACATTCAATTCTTTGCCGAAAAAGACGGTACTCAGGAAGAATTTTTCCATACGTTCAACGCCCTGTATGATGACAAGAAACAAATCGTCTTGACCTCAGACAGGCTGCCAAACGAAATTCCAAAGCTTCAAAAGAGACTTGTATCCCGTTTTCGCTGGGGACTTTCGGTCGATATTACGCCGCCTGACTTTGAAACAAGAACCGCCATCCTGAGGAAAAAAGCTGAAAGCGACTTTCTCGACGTTTCCGATGATGCATTGAGCTACATCGCCGGAAAAATCGATTCCAACATTCGTGAACTGGAAGGTGCCTTGATGCGCGTTTCTGCCTATGCAAAACTCAAGCACCAGCGAATCACGACGAGCTTGGCGGCAGAGGCTTTGAGCGACCTGGACCAGGACTCTTCCTCACACGAGCTGACCATCCCGGAAATCCAGAACAAGGTTGCAAAATACTACCACGTTACGGTTTCCGAACTTCGCGGCAAGAAGCGCGTCAAGACGATTGTCATCCCTCGCCAGATCGCGATGTATCTGTCGAGGGAACTCACGGATGCCTCCCTGCCGAAAATCGGACAGGACTTCGGAGGCAAAGACCATACGACGGTTATTCATGCCTACGACAAAATCACCGAAGCCGTCAAAAACGACAACGCAATCAAAAAGGACGTCAATGCGCTGTTAAAGGAGCTCAAGAGATAGCTGTGGACAGTTTTGGGATAAAACGGATTTCTGTCCACATTGTTATTAACATCCAGAAAAGCTGAATTTCAGCATTCTTGAAGAGTTTTCCACAATATCCACAGCCCCTACTATTACTACTAACTTTTTTATTTTATATATTCTTACATCATGCAGACAGAAAGGACGATTCTCGTATGAAATTTTCAGTACACAGAGCTGCATTTCTTCAATATCTGAATACGGCCCAGACAGCTATTTCAGGCAAAACAACTTTAGAAATCCTAACAGGCGTTAAACTTAATCTGTCAGAGGATGCCCTGACCATCACCGGCAGCAATTCAGACATTTCGATTGAAACGATTCTGTCAATTGCAGACGAAGATGCACAGCTGACAGTTGAAGATCCGGGCAGCGTTGTCCTGCCGGCAAGATTTTTTGGCGAAATCGTCAAGCGCTTGCCTGAAGACACGTTTACGCTGACCGTTAATGACCGTTTCCAGACAACAATCGTCTCCGGCTCCTCTGAATTCACCATTAACGGCGTTGATTCGGATGCCTACCCGCATTTGCCGGAAATCGACTCAAAGGACCAGATAAAAATTCCGGGAGACTTATTGAAACAGATCATCGATCAAACCGTAATCGCAACTTCCAAACAGGAAAACAGACCGATGCTGACAGGAATTCACCTGACAATCAACGGATCCGAACTGACAGCCGTAGCAACGGATTCTCACAGACTCAGTCAGCGCAAGGCAATGCTTGAAAACAACGCAGCGGGAAATTATGACATTCTCGTTCCAGGTGATTCCCTGAGCAAATTGAGCAAGATGCTGGGAGAAACACAGGAAGACGTCGAACTTCAGATTTCTGAAAATCAGGTGCTCTTCATTCTCGACCATACGTCATTTTATTCACGTCTTTTGGAAGGACAGTATCCGAATACGACTCAACTGATTCCGAATACGGCTTCAACAACGGTTGAAATTGATGCACATTCTCTGCTTCGCTCAATCGAACGAGCTTCGCTGCTGTCTCACGAAGGACATAATAACGTCGTTCGCCTCGTTATCGATCCTGCGGGCAACACGGCTACGATTTTCGGTAATTCTCCTGAAATCGGCAACGTTGAAGAAGTGCTTTCCTTCAATCAGATTGAAGGCGACGAACTTGAAATTTCATTCAACCCGGATTATATGAAAGATGCGCTGCATGCATTCGGACAAAGCGAAGTCAAGCTTAATTTCACGCTGCCTTTGCGTCCGTTTACGATGGTTCCTTCAGAAGACGACGGTTCGTTCATTCAATTGATTACGCCTGTCAGAACCGCCTGATCCTTTGAAAACGACTGAAAAGCGACTTGAAAGGGCCGCTTTTCTTTTTTTTGAGCAATTTAACGCGTCTTAAGGCTAAAAAAGGGCGTTCTTTTTCCTCTAACCCGTTTAAATTCGCGTTTAACGATTTTGTCGCTTGAGAGGCACAATGTACTAAAATAAAAAAGAATGGCTTAAAACGCGCATAAAATTGTTTTTAGGCTGAAAAAAAGGTATAATCTAATATGAGAGAATTTGCGATGAAAGGGAGCAGAGCCGTGAAAAAGGAAGTCAGATTGAAAACTCCGTGCATTACGCTGGGGCAGTTGTTGAAAATCGAAAATATCGTTTCATCGGGCGGTCAGGCCAAATACTTTCTTGATGAGTATGCCGATGAAATTTTCGTCAACGGAGAACATGAAAACAGGCGCGGAAAGAAGCTTTACCCTGGAGATGAGGTCGTTGTGGCAGATCAAGGCAGATTTGTCATGAAACCCGGAGAATGATATGCACCTTTCAAACCTCAAACTGAAAAATTTTCGCAACTATCATGAAACAGAGCTTGAATTTTCACCGAACATCAACGTTTTGATCGGCGAAAATGCCCAGGGAAAGACAAATCTGCTTGAATCAATCTATGTTCTGGCAATGACGAAGAGTCACAGAACGACGAATGACCGGGAATTGATCGAGTTTTCAGAAAAAAGTGCTTTTCTTGAGGGAATAGTTGAAAAAAAGACCGGAAATCTTCGCTTGTCCCTTGCTTTGAGCAGGAAAGGCAAGACGGCCAGGGTAAACTCTCTGGAAACGCCGCGTTTGTCGCAGTATGTCGGCAATCTGAACGTGATTTTGTTTTCGCCGGAAGATTTGTCATTGGTCAAAGGCGCTCCGGCCGTCAGAAGACGTTTCATCGATATGGAATTTGGCCAGATGGATGCCACCTATCTTTATGAACTGACGCAGTATCGCACGATTCTGCGCGACCGAAACGTCTATTTGAAGCAGCTTCAGACCAAGCAGGCAACGGATCTTATTTATCTGGAAGTATTGACGGAGCAGCTTGCCAAAAGCGGGGCGCGGATCATTGCCAAGCGTCTTGAATTTCTTGAAGAGCTTGAAAATTATGCAAGGGTTTTGCATGCAGACATAACACAGCAGAAGGAAAGCCTGTCGTTTAAATATAAATGCACGGCAGGAATCGACGATCTCGAAAAAAATCAAGGTGCAATCGAAACCAGGTTGAAAGAGACATTTGAAGCAATCATCACCAAGGAGATATTTCAAGGGACGACGCTGATCGGGCCGCATCGAGACGACGTCAGTTTCAAAGTCAACGGCAAAAACGTTCAAACGTACGGTTCGCAAGGACAGCAAAGGACGACGGCCCTGGCCGTCAAGCTGGCCGAAATCGATCTGATGCGTTCTAAAACCGGAGAATATCCGGTCTTGCTTTTGGATGACGTTTTGTCAGAGCTTGACGGCAGACGACAGACGCATCTCTTGAAGGCAATTCAAGACAAGGTGCAGACTTTTTTAACGACTCCTGGATTGAACGACATCGCACGGCAGCTGATCAAACAGCCGCGTCTTTTTCGCATCAATGCCGGGAAAATTGAGGTTGAACCGGAAACGATCACATTTTACCCTGAAAAGAAAAACGAATCATAGAAAGGACAGTCTATGCAATTGCATAGCGGGAAGCAGAAGTGACTGATAAAGAAAAGCTTGAAAAAATCAAGGAAGAAAAAGCCAAGGAATATGATGCCAGCCAGATTCAGGTTCTTGAGGGACTTGAAGCGGTCAGAAAACGCCCGGGGATGTACATCGGTTCGACAAGTTCGCAGGGCTTGCACCATCTGGTCTGGGAAATCATCGACAACGGCATCGATGAAGCTCTTGCAGGATTTTGCGATGAAATCAACGTGACTGTTGAAAAGGACAACAGCATTACGGTTCAGGACAACGGCCGCGGCATTCCGGTCGACATTCAGAAGAAGACGGGACGTCCGGCGCTTGAAACTGTCTATACGGTGCTCCATGCAGGCGGCAAGTTCGGCGGTGGCGGATACAAGGTTTCCGGCGGTCTTCACGGCGTTGGTGCCTCAGTTGTCAATGCCCTTTCGACCGAACTTGACGTTCAGGTCAAACGAGAAGGCGATACGAACGTTTACGGCATCGACTTTGAACTCGGAAAAGTCAAGAATCCGATGAAAGTCATCGGACAGTGTCAGGAACATGAGCATGGCACAAGGGTTCACTTCTGCCCTGATCCGGACATCTTCAAGGAAACGACCGTTTACGACATCAAGGTCTTGACGACAAGAATCCGTGAACTGGCATTCCTGAACAAGGGATTGAAAATCACGATTGAAGACATGCGTCCGGAAACTCCGACCAGAGAGGAATTTCATTATGCCGGCGGAATCAGGCATTATGTTGAATATCTCAACAAAGGAAAGGAAGTCCTGTTCGACGATCCGATCTACGTGGAAGGCGAGCAGAGAAACATCACGGTTGAAGTTGCCCTTCAATATACGGATGATTTTCACAGCAACCTGCTGACGTTCACGAACAACATCCACACCTATGAAGGCGGGACGCACGAATCAGGATTCAAGACGGCCCTGACGCGCGTCATCAACGATTACGCGCGCAAGTCGGGAATCTTGAAGGAAAACGACGACAACCTTTCCGGTGAAGACGTTCGTGAAGGATTGACGGCCGTCGTTTCGATCAAGCACCCGGATCCGCAGTTTGAAGGGCAAACCAAGACCAAGCTCGGAAACTCCGATGCACGTGCCGTAACCGACAGGATGTTTTCCGAAACGTTCAGCAAATTCATGCTGGAAAACCCTTCGGTCGCAAAACGCATCGTTGAAAAGGGCATGCTTGCTGCCAAGGCTCGCGTGGCTGCCAAAAGAGCGCGCGAAGTCACGCGAAAGAAGAACGGACTTGAAATTTCAAACCTTCCGGGCAAGCTTGCCGACAACACGAGCAAGGATCCGGAAATTTCAGAATTGTTCATCGTCGAAGGGGATTCTGCCGGAGGTTCCGCAAAACAGGGGCGTTCTCGTTTGACACAGGCCATTCTGCCGATTCGCGGCAAGATCCTGAACGTTGAAAAGGCCAGTCTGGACCGGATTCTGGCCAACGAGGAAATTCGGTCGCTGTTTACGGCTCTCGGCACTGGATTTGGCCAAGACTTTGATGTTGAAAAAGCCAATTACCACAAATTGATCATCATGACCGATGCCGATGTCGATGGCGCTCACATCAGAACGCTGCTTTTGACCTTGTTCTATCGTTTCATGAAACCGATGATCGAAAAGGGCTACGTCTACATCGCTCAGCCGCCGCTTTACCAAGTGCGTCAAGGCAAGATGATTCGCTATATTGATTCGGACGAAGAATTAAAAGAGGTTCTCGGAAGCCTTCAGCCTAGCCCGAAACCGGTCGTTCAGCGCTACAAAGGTCTTGGCGAAATGGATGCCGAACAGCTTTGGGAAACGACGATGGATCCTGAAAAACGTCGTTTGCTGCGCGTCAATCTGTCTGATGCGGAAGAAGCAAACAGCGTCTTCGAAATGCTGATGGGAGATCAGGTCGGACCAAGACGTCAGTTCATTGAAGACAATGCCACGTTTGTCAATAATTTGGATGTTTAATTTGCAGGATGCAATGTAGAAATTTAGAAGTGGAGTGAAAAGAACTTGGTAGAATTACCTGATCGTATCAGCAATGTCGACTTGTCGAAAGTCATGCGGACGTCATTTTTGGATTACGCGATGAGCGTGATCGTCGCTCGTGCCTTGCCTGACGTTCGTGACGGGCTGAAACCCGTTCATCGCCGGATTTTATACGGGATGAACGAACTCGGCGTCACGCCTGACAAGCCTTATAAGAAATCGGCCCGTATCGTCGGTGATGTTATGGGTAAATATCACCCGCACGGCGACTCTGCAATTTATGAATCAATGGTTCGCATGGCGCAGGATTTCAGCTATCGCTACCTGTTGGTTGATGGTCACGGAAACTTCGGCTCGGTCGATGGCGACGGAGCAGCCGCAATGCGTTACACCGAAGCCAGAATGTCAAAAATTGCTCTGGAAATGCTGCGCGACATCAACAAGGATACCGTTGACTTTCAGCCGAACTACGATGAAACGGAACGCGAACCCGTCGTTTTGCCGTCACGTTTCCCCAATCTGCTTGTCAACGGTGCAACGGGGATTGCGGTCGGCATGACGACCAACATCCCGCCGCACAATTTACGCGAAGTTATTTCCGGACTGCACCTTTTGATGGAAAATCCGGATGCGACGACGGCTGAGCTGATGGAAGCAATTCCAGGACCGGACTTCCCGACGGGTGCAATCGTGATGGGAAAATCCGGGATCAGAAAAGCCTATGAAACGGGGCACGGAACCGTAACGCTGCGTGCCAAGGTTGATATCGAAGAGCAGTCAAACGGAAAATCAAGAATCATCGTTCACGAGATTCCGTACATGGTCAACAAGGCCAATCTGATAACGCGCATTGCCGATCTTGCCCGTGAAAAGAAGATTGACGGAATTACTGACATCAACGATGAGTCAGACCGAGAAGGAATGCGCATCACGATCGACATCAGAAGAGACGTCAGTCCTTCAGTCGTTTTGAACAACTTGTACAAGTTGACTTTGATGCAGTCGTCATTCACGTTCAACATGCTGGCAATCGTCGACGGAACTCCCCGGGTTCTCGGGTTGAAGCAGATTCTGCAGTATTACCTGAAGCATCAGGAAGAAGTCATTCGTCGCAGAACTGAATTTGACCTTAAGAAGGCACAGGCAAGGGCACATATTCTGGAAGGCTTGAAAATCGCGCTTGACCATATCGATGCAATCATCAGCATCATCAGAAATTCACAAAGCGGCGAAGTGGCCAAGGACCGTCTGATGAACGAGTATGAACTTTCTGACAAACAGGCTCAGGCCATTCTGGACATGAGGCTTGTTCGCCTGACAGGACTGGAACGCGAAAAGGTCGATGCCGAATACAGGAAGACTTTGGAAGCAATTGCTGATTTTAAGGATATTCTGGCTCATGAAGAACGCGTTCACGGCATTATCTATCAGGAATTGCTGGAAATTCAGGAAAAATTCGGTGATGACCGCAGAACCGAGCTGATGGTCGGCGAGGTCCTGAGCATTGAAGACGAAGACCTGATTGAAGAAGAAAACGTAGTGATTGCATTGACGCACAACGGCTACATCAAGCGGTTGCCGACGAGCGACTTCAAGACTCAGCGTCGCGGCGGCCGCGGCGTTCAGGGGATGGGCGTTCATGATGACGATTTCATCGAACATCTGATTACGACTTCAACGCACGATGAGGTTCTGTTCTTTACGAATATCGGCAAGGTCTATCGCATGAAGGGCTATGAGGTTCCTGAATACGGGCGTGCGGCCAAGGGTATTCCGGTCATCAATCTGCTGGATCTTTCAGAAGGCGAAAAGATTCAGACGGTCATCAACGTCGATCCTGAAAAACGCAACGACTCGCACTTCCTGTTCTTTACAACGGTCCAGGGCATAGTCAAGCGCACTTCCGTGACAGAATTCGGAAACATTCGAAAGAACGGCCTGAAAGCCATCACGCTGCGTGAGGGCGACGAATTGCTGAACGTGTCGATTACTGACGGAAATCAAAACATCATCATCGGAACTCACGGCGGATATGCGGTAAGCTTTTCAGAAAATGCAGTGCGTCAGATGGGACGCGCAGCCTCAGGTGTTCGCGGAATCAGACTTCGCGATGACGACTATGCCGTTGGTTCAGACATTCTGAAGCCTGACAGCAACGTCTTCGTGATTTCAGAAAAAGGCTACGGCAAGCAGACGCCTGCTGCTGAATATCCGATCAAGGGTCGCGGCGGAAAAGGCATCAAGACCTCAAACATCACGGAAAAGAACGGTTCCCTGTCTGGATTGACGACGGTTGACGGAACGGAAGACATCATGGTCATCACTGACAAGGGCGTGATGATCCGCTTCAACGTCAGGAACGTTTCAACAACGGGTCGTTCAACGATGGGCGTTCATTTGATCAATCTTGATGATGATGCAAAGGTGTCGACGATTGCAAAGGTCGAGCCCGAACCGTCGGAAGCAGATGATGAAGGGAATATGTCAGATGACGAAAACTCAGCGGAACGGACTGAGTCGGCAAATGATCAGAAGGATTCTTCAGGCAATGATGAATGAGCAGGGAACGAAACGTGCCTGAAGTTAAGATGAGTTTCAAGTTGTAAAAAAGAAAAGAGCAGCAATGGATTGCGTATATTATTAGTAGTAGCGCAAATCAGAAAATAAGTTGCAAAACTAATAGATTAATGTTATAATTTTAATTCGTGAGTATCTAAGCTCAAAAATGCTTAAGATTCTCCTTGTTCTAAAATAAAGAACCAAAAGTCCATAAGGAGGTGCAAACAGTCATGACAAATTACGAAATTACTTACATCATCAGCCCGGCGTTGGACGAAGCTGCCAAGAACGACTTGGTGGAACGTTTCGACAACATCTTGAAGAATGATGGTGCAGAAGTCGTAGATTCAAAAGACTGGTCTAAGCGTCGTTTTGCTTACGAAATCGGTGGTTTCACAGAAGGTGTCTACCATATCGTAAACATCAAGGCTGAAAATGCGGACGCTATCAACGAATTTGACCGTCTTGCAAAGATCAACGACGGTATCTTGCGTCATATGATCGTTAAACGCGAAGACTAATATCGAGATTAAATATTGAAATAAAGGAGGAGCAGAAATGATCAATAGAGTTGTTCTGGTTGGTCGTTTGACCAGAGATCCTGATTTGCGCTACACGAATTCAGGTACTTCAGTGGCCAGTTTCACTGTTGCCGTCGATCGAAACTTCACTAACCAGCAGGGAAATCGTGAAGCGGATTTCATCAATTGTGTAGTATGGGGCAAATCCGCAGAGAATTTTGCCAACTTCACGCATAAAGGTTCACTTGTCGGAATTGAAGGACGCATTCAAACGCGTTCTTACGAAAATCAGCAGGGAAATCGCGTGTATGTGACTGAAGTCATTACGGAAAACTTCTCATTGCTCGAATCCAAGGCAGAATCTGATCGTTACCGTGCACAGCATGGTGGTTCGGCATCATCTGCTGCTCCTCGTCAGCAGAGTCAGTCTTCGTTCGGCGGAAATCCGTACGGTGCTCCTGCCAGCAATAATCAGGGCGGTTATCAGCAAGATAACGGCTATGGCAACGGCAACAACGATGCCATGCAGGATCCGTTTGCCGGCAACGGCTCAAAGACGGATGTTTCGGAAGACGACTTGCCATTCTAATTGAAGAGGAGGGAAATCACATGCCACAACAACGCAGAGGCGGACGTCGTCGTCGCAAGGTCGACTTCATCGCAGCTAACCATATCGAATACATCGATTACAAGGATACAGACTTGCTCAAGCGTTTCATCTCAGAACGAGGCAAGATTTTGCCACGTCGTGTAACGGGTACAAGCGCTAAGAATCAACGCAAGCTTACAGTTGCCATCAAGCGTGCTCGTATCATGGGCCTGCTTCCATTCGTAGCTGAAGACTAAACTTTATTTAAGTATTTAAAT
>NZ_DAIUCE010000060.1:0-12552 GCF_036846325.1 Ligilactobacillus sp.
TTTTACAATTTATGCACTAATTATAATATCCGATTTAAAATGAATCAAGAAAAAAGAAGCGCTGAGTGCTTCAAAAGAGGCGATTCATCCCCCACTTAGAGAAGTGGGGGCATTCTCGCCCCTTTAGGGTAAATGATCAATCGCATTCAGATTGCCTAAGACAAAGTTAAACGTCCTTTTGTCATCAATAATCTTTATGAAAAATTCATCTCTGCATTTTTCATAAATCTTCAAATCATAAAGAAAATCACCATCATCCATGATCATTTTGATTCTTTCAGGATAAATCACGCTGTCAAGCTGAAAGTTTTTCTTTTGATAATTGACCAAAACGAAGTTCGCAACGGTAACCACGCCGCCCTTATAAGCATAAATCACCTTGATATAGTAATGAATCCCGTCAAAAGGAAGCTTGCAGACAAGTCTGTTTTTATCAATGACGATCGTTTTTTCTTCAGGTATCTGATTGTCGCCAAATAATGCGACCACGCTTGCGTCATCCGGAATAATATAGTAGACGTCAGTTTCATTAAGTCCTAATTCGTCAATCAAAAAAACATTTACGCAATTTTTCAATTCACCCAAGCTGTCGGAAAACGAAAAATCATGGATGCTGACCAGCTTCTGCAAAGGCGTCGACAAGGGATTGACCAAATTCTGCGGAAAAACGTTGCGAAAACAATCCTGAATCTTAAATCCTTTAAAGCGCTTTTCTTCAAGATAGTTATCTTCCAAATCTTCAAATGGAGAAAATGTAAACAAGTGATTATCGTTTCTTATCAAAGGACTGGGGGCCAATTCAACGTACCCTTGATTGATGCACCACTTTTCAAACGATTCGTTAAACAAATCTATGCCTCCTCAATCATTTTGCCAATTTTTTCTGATGTTCGATAGATGCTTTCAATGTCGTCTTCTGCAAACATGATCAAACACAACAGGTCAGAATTCCCCGTTGCGCCTTTCTTTGATGAGCTTCCGTACTGGATGCACTTGAATCTTGCTCCAAGCAGTTTTCCCATGTTTTCGGGAATTGCCGTATGGTTGGCATATATTCCGACAACTGCTGCGGCTTGCTTTGGCTGCGGGATTTGCTTCATTTTCAAATATTGTTTTCCGTTTTTCAACTCCCAGTAGGTTTTGCGATAGTCCTGGCCAAAAGCCAGTTCCACTATTTCCGGAATATGCCATCCACCAAAGCGCGCCCCGACTTCACAAAACGTCAGCACATCCGTGACGGAATTATAGAACCATTCCATATGAAACGCAATCGTTCCCTTACCGTTGGTCAATATTTTTAAAACTTCTGCAGTATCTTCTTTCAATCTTGATATTAATGAAGGATTTTTCCAATAATTCTCATTCGTGTGGATTATCGTGTATCTTTCAATATCGCAATTTGAAACCTTGTTCGAATATTGATTGGAGAAGAATTGAATCAATTCGTCCTGATAAAAAACGCCGTCACAAGTAAACATTACATCATAATCAACCGCTTCTTCCAAAATAAGCTCGTCATCCGCCGCAAGATTTGCCCTTGTCCGTTCAAACTCAAACTGATTCTCATAAAAATCGACCCCAAGCGACGCCTCTGCTCTTCTCGGCTTGATTACGCCCTTTTCCGGAACTTTTTCAGCTGAAATTTCCGGTGTCATCGCAACAAAATCAGGTTGCTCGATTTTTCCTTGAAGCACGGAACGCATATAATATTTGTCCTTAAACAATGCCAAAGTCGGCTTGTTTTTTTCGCCAAAAAAATAATCATTGATTACATCGATCCATTCAATATCATTTTCCTTGAGCGTAAAAACTTCATCAAAATCCGAAAACCTTTCAACCAGATCTTGGACAATCCTGAAAACGTGTTTGAAATCTATGCTTTCTGCAATTTCGATCTTTTCTTTCAAAAAACCTAGTTTCAAGTACCTCTCAAAAGCATTGGCCGTCGTGATGACATATCCGTCAAATTCAGGATCAAACCCGATTGTAGTCGGTGAATATGGATAAACAAATATTTTCACTTTTTCTCTTCCTCTTCATAAGCACTGCTAAAATCAACCCATTCGTTGATTTTCCTTAATTCGCGCAAAATTCCATCAGTCGTTTTACCAAATACGGAGACGGCAGCAATCGCGTCAACGCTTGAATGTCCGTAATCGTATTTTTTGCCCGTACGTCCATAAATATAGTAATCGTATGCATTTTTTGAAGGCACGTCAAACAACGATTGCGGCGGAAGCTTTGTCAGCACCCCTTTTCCCGGTGCCGTCAAAACAAAACCGCAGCGTCTTTTCAAAAGTTTTTCATCAATTTCTTTCAATAATTCGTTTGAATAATCATAACCCATCATGTGTTCCAACAAAATCTTGTCAGGATCGATTCCTAAATTGTACACGAACTCTTGATTGATCCTTCCACCGCCGATTCTTGATCCGACCTCAAGAAAAGTTGCTTTTTTCCCATCATGAAATGCCTCCAAATGGACGATTGTGCTTTGGGGCGTTGGCATCGCACACAAAACGTCTGAAGTCAGTTTTTTCAAATCCAAGGCGATTTTTGATGTCTGCTCAATCTGAATGCTTGCAATCGATTTTTGATCCTGATAACAGAGTGGAGTATTGAAGTACTTTGAAACGACCGAATATTTAATTTCATTATCCAAAACCAATGCGTCAATGTGATAGACATCGCCTTCGACAAAGGTTTGCGCGATATAATTCGAAAGGTCGGCCTTACTGGTCAAATCACCCAAGTCATCAGTTTTTTTGATTACGAACGTAACTACCGATCCGGCTCCAAAACGCGGTTTTAAAACCACTGGAAATTTATCTTCCAGTTTCAAAACGTCCTCGATTCCTTCAACTTTAAACGTCTGCGGAACGTTTAGCGACAATTCGCTCGAACAAAGCGTTTCATACATCGTCCATTTATCGCGAAAAGCTTTTGCGCTTTTAACGCTCTGCCCATTGATTCCCAATTCTTCACGCAACCGAGCTGCAGGCAGAATCATCTCTTCCGTGTATGCGAAAACAACGTCAATCTTGTTTTCACGATTGATTTTAAGCACGTTCCAAATAACGTTGTCGTCAGCAAATGCTTCAATTGACTTCACTTGGCAAAATTCATCCTGCTTATTCAATTTCAGCATCTTATTCATGTTGTTTTCATATTTTGTTTGAGTCAGAATCGTAACCCGCTCGCTTTTGAGTCCGTCCAACCACCCACAAAGATTCATAACCCTTCTCTTAGCGGTGAAATTATTAAAACATGCATTGTATATCCCCCTACTCTATATTTTTTATGCTGATTCTTTTTTTCATTATGATCCAAAGAAGATTCATGCTTGATAGTCCAAGCGCGACAACTACCAATAACCACTTCCATGAAAAATCAAGCAGATGCCCAAACAAAAATGATGCGATCGGCAAAGCCAGATTGGCAATCAGATACGTCGTTGAAAACGTTTTGCCGATATATTTTTGCTCAACGTGCGTTTGGATCAAACTTTGAAGCGCAATATTATACCTTGTTATGATTGCGGCCAAAAAGAACATTGCCAAAATGAGCGCCGGAGATGAAATGGCAAACAACATCGCCATAAGCAACCCGCACGAAATGACCAAGCCGAGTCGTTCAACCCTTAGCGAAGTATCCAGCTTGATTTTCTTGATCGACAAAGCACCGATTATGCCTCCAACAGCCTGACATGAAATTGCAACACCGTAAACGGAAGCATTATGCAAGATTTTGGTCGTAAAATAAGGCAGCCAAACATTGATTCCCGACAGGAAAAAATTAAGAATGAAGCCTGACAAGGCCATAAACAACAACGGTCCGCTGTTTTTAATCAATTTTATGGTTCCGAGATACCCGTTCGAATTTCCGGCCGTTTTTACACCATCGGCTTTCCGCAAACCAACCATCAACAAGGCACACAAAACAAACGATAATCCGTTTAAAAGCAACGCGCCTTCCAAGCCGATAATCTTTTTTGCAAAAAGCCACGTTGCTGCTGGCGGAATCAAAACCGTACAAAGCTGAGATGCAAAAGTTATGCTTCGATTGAATGCAACTATTCGTGTCTTCTCAACGCTGATTGACGTGATGGTCTTAAAAAGCGGCGAACTGAGATAGCTGCCAATGTTCAAAAGAAATACCAGCAAATAGACCGTCAGTGGTTTGCCAATCAGCTGTTTCTGCTCTAAAAATGCAATGCCGCATACCAAAGAAGATGCTGCATTTATCATAATCAAAACCCGCAGCCTGAATGAGCTGTCCGCTAAGTATCCGCCAATAAATGAACAAATCGCTGCGGCAAGCGTCGTGAATGCCATTGTATTCCCCAATATTTTGGCTGAACCAAATATCTGGACGACCCACAAATCAATCACTGCATTAAAAAATAATGTCCCGGCCGTCGAAATTGTTTTCGACGACAGCAATGCTTTTTCCACCATATCACCTTCAAGAACAAAAAATTTCTTTAAATTAATAATGCTCTCACAATTATATCACTTTTTACTTATTTTACAATCGATAAATAATTTGTTTATTGAATAATATTTGCTAAAGATAATATCATACTGTATAAAGCGCCTAAAAAAACAATACGTTTTCTAAAATACGATTTACACAATGTCCTTAGATTTTCCCGCACAAAAAAACACGTCCCGCATTTCTGCGAAACGTGCTTTTTTAATTCACTAAGAATTAGGCGTTAGCACCATTCTTCTTGATGATTTCTTCTTGGATAGCCTTTGGAACTGGTTCGTAGTGATCCATCGTCATTGTGAACGTACCACGACCTTGTGTTGCGGAACGCAATGTTGTTGCGTAACCGAACATTTCTGCCAAAGGAACGAATGCATTAACAACTTGTGCATTGCCGCGTGCTTCCATACCTTCAACGCGACCGCGACGAGCCGTAACGTGGCCCATAACGTCACCCAAGTTATCTTCCGGAGCAACGATTTCAACCTTCATGATTGGTTCAAGGATTACGGCACCTGCCTTAGGAGCAGCGTTGCGCAATGCCAAGGATGCAGCAACCTTGAAAGCAGCTTCGGATGAATCGACTTCGTGGTAGCTACCATCATAGAGCTTAGCCTTAACGTCGATCAATGGGTAGCCTGCAAGGACACCATTTGCCATAGCTTCCTTCAAACCTTGTTCAACTGAAGGGATGTATTCACGAGGAACGACACCACCGACGATTGCGTTTTCGAATTCGAAGCCTGCGCCTTCTTCGTTTGGCGTAAATTCGATCCAAACGTCACCGTATTGACCTTTACCACCGGATTGGCGAACAAATTTACCTTGTGCGGAAACTTGTTGCGTAAATGTTTCACGGTAAGCAACTTGCGGTTCGCCGACCTTAGCTTCAACGTGGAATTCACGCTTCATACGGTCAACGATGATGTCCAAGTGCAATTCGCCCATGCCGGCGATCAATGTTTCGCCAGTTTCAGGGTTTGTTTCAGCCTTGAATGTCGGATCTTCTTCAGCAAGTTTTTGCAAGGCAACGTCCATCTTATCTTGGTCTGCCTTGGACTTAGGTTCAACGGAGACTTGGATAACAGGATCAGGGAATTCCATTGATTCAAGGATCAACGGATGCTTTGGATCCGTCAAAGAGTCACCTGTCGTCGTATCTTTCAAACCGATAGCAGCAGCGATGTCGCCTGAGAACACTTCTGGGATTTCCTTACGGTGGTTGGAGTGCATTTGAAGAAGACGACCAACGCGTTCACGCTTGCCCTTTGTAGCATTCAATACGTATGAACCAGCTTCCAAAGTACCTGTGTAAACACGGAAGAATGTCAAACGACCAACGAACGGATCAGTTGCGATCTTGAATGCCAAACCTGCAAACGGCTTGTCATCATCGGCAATCAATTCTTCTTCTTCATCCGTATCCGCGTTTGTAGCCTTGTATGGCTTAACGTCAAGAGGTGATGGGAGGTAGTCGTTGACACCGTCAAGCATCATTTGAACACCCTTGTTCTTGAAGGCAGAACCTGCAAATACAGGGTATACGTCCAAGCTGAGCGTTGCTTTACGGATAGCAGCCTTGATTTCTTCCTTGGAGATTTCTTCACCGCCAAGATATTTTTCCATGATTTCGTCATCAACGTCAGCCAATGCTTCGATCATCTGATCACGGCGTTCTTCAGCGTCTGCTCTGTATTCTTCAGGAATATCAACCGTATCCCACTTTGAACCCAATTCGTCTTCGTCATAAAGGTCAGCCTTCATTTCAACCAAGTCGATAACGCCTTCGAAGTTGTCTTCAGCACCGATTGGCATTTGGACAGGCAATGGGTTTGCCTGGAGACGATCCTTGATCGTGCTTACTGAGTAATCGAAGTTGGCACCGATCTTATCCATCTTGTTGACGAAAACGATACGTGGAACGCCGTATGTCGTAGCTTGACGCCAAACGTTTTCTGTTTGTGGTTCTACACCGGATTGAGCATCCAAAACAACTACGGCACCATCAAGAACACGGAGGGAACGTTCAACTTCGACAGTGAAGTCAACGTGTCCTGGGGTGTCGATGATGTTGATGCGGTGATCTTTCCATTGAGCCGTTGTAGCAGCTGATGTAATTGTAATACCACGTTCTTGTTCTTGTTCCATCCAGTCCATTTGTGAAGCGCCATCGTGTGTTTCACCGATTTTGTGGATCTTACCTGTGTAGTACAAGATACGTTCGGTTGTTGTCGTCTTACCAGCATCGATGTGGGCAACAATACCGATATTACGTGTTTTTTCCAAAGGGAATTCACGCTTGTTTGCCATTTGAGATTTCTCTCCTTCCAATATTGATTAATTAAGGTTTCTCTCAAAAAAATGACTATCATAAGATTTATATAAATCATATAATAGCCATTTCAAATTACCAACGATAATGTGCGAATGCGCGGTTGGCTTCAGCCATCTTATGCGTATCTTCGCGCTTCTTAACTGCTGCACCCGTATTGTTTGCAGCATCCATGATTTCGTTTGCCAAACGTTCTGGCATCGTGTGTTCGCCGCGCAAACGTGAATAGTTTACCAACCAGCGAAGACCCAATGTCGTACGACGGTCAGGGCGAACTTCAATTGGAACCTGGTAGTTGGAACCGCCGACACGACGTGCCTTGACTTCCAATACAGGCATGATGTTCTTCATTGCTTCTTCAAAGACATCCAATGGTTCATTACCTGTCTTTTCCTTAACAATATCAAATGCTTCGTATAAAATCTTTGATGCTGTCCCGCGCTTGCCGTCCAACATAAGACGGTTGATCAAACGTGTAACCAATTTTGAGTTGTAAATTGGATCTGGAAGCACTTCGCGTTTTGAAACGCCACCTTTTCTTGGCATTACAACGACCTCCTCAAATTCTCGTAGTTTTCGTTAAATTAAATTCAGTGATTGATTATTTCTTCTTAGGTCTCTTTGCACCGTACTTGGAGCGGCTTTGCATACGGCCATCAACACCGGCAGTATCAAGAGCACCACGAACGATGTGGTAACGAACACCAGGCAAATCCTTTACACGACCGCCACGAATCAAAACAACGCTGTGTTCTTGCAAGTTGTGGCCGATACCTGGGATATAAGCCGTAACTTCGATCAAGTTGGACAAACGAACACGAGCGTACTTACGCAAAGCTGAGTTAGGCTTCTTTGGTGTCATCGTACCAACACGAGTAGCAACCCCACGTTTTTGAGGAGCAGGATTGTTTGTTTGAACTTTCTTGTAACTATTGTACCCAAAGTTTAAAGCTGGGGAATTAGATTTTGAACCTTTAGATTGACGACCTTTACGGACCAATTGGTTAATTGTAGGCATCTAAAGCTTCCTCCTTCCTGATTTCAGATTGATTTTTTAAGTACACACATCCAGGAGTTTCTTTTTTGCTTTTAAAAAAAGAACGTCCCGATGTACGTCTTGCTTTGTGCTAACTTGCTCACAGCCAGCACGATCTCGATTCCTCGAGAGAACTGTTCACATAAAGCACCTTGTATAGAGTACCACGCTTTTATGGCCAGTGTCAAATCTATTTTCAATTTTTTTCTTCATAAAGCAAATTTTCTTAAGCATTTTGCGACTTTAGTTATCGAGGTGATAATTTTGCTGTTGATTTTTCTGATTGCTTTTTTTATCGGCGCATCCCTTGCGTCCTTTGCCGGCTGCGTCGCCTGGCGTTTTGCAAACAACGTTCCCCAAACGATTTCGCGTTCGTTTTGCGAAAATTGCAGACATGCGCTTTGCTTTTGGCAATTGATTCCCGTTGTCGGATACTTGCTTCAAGGCGGAAGGTGCGCATTTTGCAAGCATAAGATTCCTGGCCATGAGACGCTGATTGAAATTGTGTTCGGACTTTTTTGCGGAAAGATTTTTTTGCTTCATCCAGATTCCCCCAACCTGCTCACTCTGTTTCTTTCAGCCTGGCTGCTTTTTTTGGCCTGGACGGACGCCTTGAAGTTTTGCGTGCCGGCTGCTTCGCTTTATGGCGGCGGAGCGCTGCTTCTTTTATGCCATATCGATGCTCTTGCGCAAAGAAACGCCATCGATTGGTGTTTTTTCCTGTTGCTCTTTTGTTTGATGAGACTATTTGAACAAAAGCAAATGTTCGGAGCAGCAGATACTTTCGTCTGCTTGATTTTGAGCGTTCTTTTCGGCATTCAAAATTTTTGCTTTCTATTGTTTCTTTCGTGCTGTCTGATTATCCTTCATTATGCTTTTTTCCACCAAAAAATGCTGCCCTTCATCCCTTTTATCTTATGCTCGTACTTATTTTTCGGTTGTTTCTTCCCACAGGTAATTAATGTATAATAATTTTACCGATTAATCTTTGGAGGAATCATTATGACGTACAGAATTTTGATGGACTGCGATCCGGGAATCGATGATGCCTGTGCTCTTTCGTGCGCACTGACGGATCCGGAAATATCTTTGGAATTGATTACGACCGTTGCCGGAAACGTTGCTGTCGACAAAACGACCAAAAATGCGCTGCGCCTGGTCGAATTTTTCAGCAAAGACGTTCCTGTCGCTGCCGGAGCCAGGAAACCGCTGCTAAAACAACTTGAAGATGCTTCCGAGGTCCATGGCGAATCCGGTATCGACGGGTATGATTTTGGCGAGCCTTCGCTTAAACCATTGGCGGACGACGCCGTTTCAGTTTTGAAGGACAAGCTTTTACACAGCGACGTTCCGCTGACGATCATTGCGACCGGTTCCTTCACCAATCTCGGCCTTTTGCTTTCGCTTTACCCTGAAGTCAAGCCCAAGATCAAGGAGTTCATCCTGATGGGCGGATCTCTTTCAAAAGGAAACATGACAAGCGTTGCCGAGTTCAACGTTTTCACTGACCCGCGTGCGGCCAGAATCGTTTTTTCATCAGGAATCAAGACGACCATGATTGGGCTTGACTGCACGCTGTTCGGAAGAATTTCCGATGAAACAAAAGATAAGATCAAGCTCTTGGGCAAAGCCGGAAACATGCTTGCCTCAATCATCGAACGCGACATCGATCATGATGAAACGGGCACTGCCATCCATGATTTGCAAACCATTTTTTATTTGCTGCATCCTGAAAAATTCACGGCCGAAAAATTTTGGGTTGACGTTGTTTGTGAAGGACCCGCCATCGGCGCAACCGTTGCGGATATCAGAAAAGCATACCACGACAAGACAAACGTCAACGTTTGCCTTGATGTGGACACCGATGCATTCAACAAGTGGTTCCTGGAAGAAGTCGAAAAAAATATGCAGTAGCTTTTCGGCTCTGCATTTTATAATCAGATACAAAAAAACGACCGGAAAATTTCCAGTCGTTTTTCTTTTAATCTTCGCTGTTCAAATTGTTGGCTTTGGCAACGTCTTCCAAGGTAGAAACGCCGTCATCTTTGAGCGAATAAACGCCGCTTGCAACTTTAGCAGGAGCATCTTCTTCAGGAACGATGTCACGATATTTCTTCATGCCAGTACCGGCAGGAATAATCTTACCGATAATGACATTTTCCTTAAGACCAACCAACGGATCGTTCTTGCCGCGAATTGCAGCATCAGTCAGGACACGAGTCGTTTCCTGGAATGAAGCAGCAGACAAGAAGCTGTTCGTTTCCAGGGAAGCCTTCGTGATTCCAAGAAGAACGGGACGTGCCGTTGCCGGAATTCCACCATTAACAAGCGTTTCAACGTTGTTGTCCTTGAAATCGTTGAGATCAAGCAACGTACCAGGAAGCATGTTCGTGTTGCCCGGATCCATGATGCGAACTTTTCTGAGCATTTGACGAGCCATAACTTCGATGTGCTTATCAGAAATTTCAACACCTTGCATACGGTAAACCTTTTGAACTTCACGCAAAATGTAGTTTTCGGTTGAGAGAACGTCACGAACCTTGATCAATTCCTTCGGATCGATCGAACCGACCGTCAACGGATCGCCACGGTGCACGCTGTCGCCTTCAGCAACCTTAAGCACGGCCGTAAACGGAATGTTGTACGTGCGTTCATCCGTATCGCCCTTGACCGTAACGACCTTCGTGCGTTCTGCAGGATTTTCTTCAACGCTTTCGACAATCCCAGTAACTTCAGTAATCGTCGCACGACCCTTAGGATTACGTGCTTCAAAAATTTCCTGAACACGAGGAAGACCCTGTGTAATATCGTCACCGGCAACACCACCAGTGTGGAACGTACGCATCGTCAACTGAGTACCTGGTTCACCGATTGACTGAGCAGCCACTGTACCGACGGCTTCACCGACTTCAACTTCGTCACCGGTGGCCATGTTGCGGCCATAGCAGTGCTCGCAGACACCATGACGCGTGTTGCACGTGAAGGCCGAACGAATCGTAACCTGTTCCACGCCTGCATCAATAACCTTTTGTGCAAGCTCTTCATCCATCATCACGTTGGCAGGAACGATGACTTCGCCTGTCTTAGGATCCTTGACGGACTTCATTGTGTAACGACCAAGAATACGATCATAGAGCGGTTCGATCATTTCGTTTCCTTCACGAATTGCAGTTACGTCAAGACCGCGGTCCGTGCCGCAATCAGTTTCACGAATGATAACGTCCTGAGCAACGTCAACCAGACGACGTGTCAAGTAACCGGAATCGGCAGTCTTAAGAGCCGTATCGGTCATACCTTTACGAGCACCGTGGGTGGAAATGAACATTTCCATAACTGACAAGCCTTCACGGAAGTTGGCAATAACAGGAAGTTCCATTGTCTTACCGTTAGGAGCGGCCATCAAGCCACGCATGCCGGCAAGCTGAGTAAAGTTCGAGATGTTGCCACGGGCACCGGAATCACTCATCATCTGAATAGGGTTGGAAGGATCCATGTTTTCAACCAGTTTGGCTTGAATCTTATCCTTTGCTTCATTCCAGATAGCGATAACACGGTTGTAGCGTTCGTCTTCCGTAATAAGACCGCGACGGAACTGTTTTGCAACGTTGGCAACTTCCTTGTGGGCATTGTCGATGATTTCAGGCTTTTCCTTCAAGTCAGTAACATCGGCAATTCCGACAGTCAAGCCTGACTTCGTTGATTCGTAATAGCCCAGATCCTTCATTCTGTCCAAAAGTTCTGCAGTTGCCGTAACTTTGTAATCCTTGTAGACCTGCGCAATGATGTCTGACAAGAAGCCTGATTTGAACGGTCCGACAAGTTCATGGTTCTTCAAATATTCATGAATGTCTTCGCCGGGTTCGAGGAAGTACTTGTCGGGAGTGCCAACAGTCAGGTTTTCTTCAGAAGGTTCGTTCAAGTATGGAAAATCATCAGGAAGGATTTCATTGAAGATTGCCTTGCCGGCAGTCGTTACGAGAATACGGCCCTTTTGGAAATCCGTAAACGGCTTTCCTGCTTCTGCCAATGAAGATGTCTGCAGCCCGATACGCGTATGCAAGTGAACATAGTTGTTTTGGTATGCAGTTCTGACTTCGTTGACGTCCTTGAAAATCATGCCTTCGCCTTCACGATTTGCTTCTTCAATCGTAATGTAGTAATTACCGATTGTCATATCCTGAGATGGCGAAATAATCGGCTTACCATCTTTAGGAGCCAGAATATGGTGAGCAGCCAGCATCAGCAAACGTGCTTCAGCCTGAGCTTCATCTGACAACGGAACGTGGATTGCCATTTGGTCACCGTCAAAATCGGCGTTGTAAGCTTCGCAGGCAAGCGGATGAAGACGCATGGCCTTCCCGTCGACAAGCGTTGGTTCAAATGCCTGAATACCCAAACGGTGGAGCGTAGGGGCACGGTTCAACAGAACAGGATGTTCCTTGATGACGTCTTCCAAAACATCCCAGATGTCATCATCGCGACGGTCAATCTTGCGCTTGGCATTCTTGATGTTTGATGCCATTTCGCGTTTTACGAGTTCATGCATCATGAACGGCTTGAACAATTCAAGCGCCATTTCGTGAGGAATGCCCATCTGGTTAAGTTTCAGCTTAGGACCAACGTCGATAACAGAACGTCCTGAGTAATCGACACGCTTACCAAGAAGGTTTTGACGGAAACGCCCTTGTTTACC
>NZ_DAIUCE010000061.1:0-12284 GCF_036846325.1 Ligilactobacillus sp.
TAGAACATCACCTTGCCATGGTGGGGGTCGCGGGTTCGAATCCCGTCTTCCGCTTTTTTTGTACCTTGATACATGGTATGAAGAACTTAATACAGTATAGTGATTATGGTGCGAAGGATATACCTGTTCCCATTTCGAACACAGAAGTCAAGCTTCGTAACGCTGAGAGTAGTTGGGGGATCGCCCCCTGCGAGGGTAGGACGTTGCTATGCATGAAAGCAAGGATTGGAAGGAATTTCAATCCTTTTTTAGTTATTTGCGTAAATGCGGGGAACAACAGTTGATATGTGTTGTTCATAAACGTTCGCAATCTTGGCACGTATCGTTAAACAACAGGATATTGCCCGTTTAAAGATGATTAGCTATCTGATGATATTTTCACGTATTTCTGTTCGTATCAAGGAAATTAATTGGTAGAACTTTAAAGATTTAAGATCAAAATTGTTTAGCATGTTCTAATTGAGGAAAATTCTCAATTAGAACATGCTTTTAATTCGTTTAAAAACGCTTACATTAATTTCAAATGGCTTTATATTGGACTATATGCGAACAATCAAAGAAAAAGCCTTGATTTTTAGGGGTTATTCGCTTAAATTAGATATAAGTTAGAAAGATTTAATATAAGAAGATTTTTCTTTGAATTTGCACGAGGTGGGGGATTGAAATGACCGAAGAAAGCAAAACAATGTACTGTCATGGCTATGAACATGATGCTTGCGGCATGGGTTTTATTACCCAGATTGACGGCAAGCCGAGCCATGAACTCATTGAACGAGCGCTTATCATGCTTAGTCGAATGAATCATCGTGGCGGTACTGGTTCAGAACCGGATACTGGTGATGGTGCCGGTATTTTATTTGCTATGCCTGACAAGTTTTTTCAAAAATATGCCGAAGAACAGGAATTTACGCTTCCGAGCTTAGGAGATTATGCTTTCGGCATGTTTTTCTTGCCGCAAAAGGAGCAGGAAAAAAATGCCATGCTTGGCTCAGTCACAGCAGAAATTACGGCATCTGGATTTAAGGTCCTGGCGACACGAAATGTTCCGTATGTTTATGAAAATTGCGGACCTACTGCTCAAAAAGCCATGCCTGGATTTGCACAAGTCATTATTCAGCGCCCGGCCGATACCGAAGCAGGACGTCCTTTTGAAGATCGTCTGTATCATTTGAGACGTCACCTTGAAAAGACATATTCTTCAAATGAATTTGCAATTGTCAGTCTTTCAAGCAAGACCCTTTGCTATAAGGGAATGCTTCACGCTTATCAAGTCGGTCAGTTCTATCCTGATTTGCATGATCCTGACATGTGTTCTGCGATTGCACTGACTCATTCCCGTTTTTCAACCAATACGTTCCCTAGCTGGAGTCGTGCGCAACCTTTCCGTTTCATTGCTCACAACGGTGAAATCAACACTTTGAAGCGTGCTGAAAACTGGATGAAGAGTCATAATATCGAAGTCTACAATGAAGAAGACTCTGATTCTGCCAAATTGGAAAACTGCATGGAATATCTGTATCGTAATGGTCGTGACATTCCACAGGCACTTTTGATGATGATGCCTGAAGCCTGGAGCGATAAGATGAATCTTCCAAAGGAAGAAAGAGACTTCGACGAATACAACTCGTCATTCATTGCCCCTTGGGACGGTCCGGCTGCTCTTTGCTTCACCGATGGCACGCAGGTAGGTGCCGTTTTGGATCGAAACGGTTTGCGTCCTTCGCGATACAGTCTGGTAAAAGGAAACTTCCTGATTACGGCTTCTGAATCAGGTGTTTACGATGTTGCACCTGAAGATATTATTGAAAAGGGAATCCTTGGTCCAGGGGAAATGATTCTGGTCGATACTTCCAAAGGGCGTTTCTACAACACCAAGGAAGTCAAGGAATACTATTCAACGCAGCATCCATATGGCGAATGGCTCAAAAACGAACAGGTCAAACTCAATGAATTGCCAGAAGCAGACATCGTTGAACATCTTTCCAAGCATGCATTGAAGACTCTCTGGCGTCGTCATGGCTACACGGAAGACATTATTCGTGATTCCATCATCCCGATGGCACAAAATGGCGAAGTTCCTGTTATTTCAATGGGCTTTGATTCACCACTGGCTGTTTTGAGCGAAAAGCCGCAGTCATTGTTTACTTACTTCAAGCAGCAATTTGCGCAGGTCACGAATCCGCCGATTGATGCGATTCGTGAAAAACAGATGATTGGTACTGAAATGTACCTGGGTGCTGACGGAGACATTTGCAAGGACGTTCCGGAAAATGCCCGGAAAATCAAACTTGATTCACCGATGCTTGTAGATGGAGAATTTGAAAGACTGCGTCATCTGAACGGCAAGGACGGATTCAAGGCGGGAGAGGTCTCGTTATGCTACAGCAACGTTGAACGTCCCCACAGACTGCAACAGGCTCTTGAAGATTTGTTCCGTGATGCCGAAAGCAAGGTTGATTCCGGTTGCAATGTTTTGATTGTCACTGATCGCGGTGCAACGCGTGATGATTTGGTTATTCCGGTTCTTCTGGCGGTTTCCGGCTTGAATAATTACCTTGTTCGCAAAGGTAAGCGAGGTTTGGTGTCAATCGTTGCGGATACTTGTGAAGCGTGCGAAGTGCATCATTATGCAACGTTGCTGGGATACGGTGCTTCTGCGATTCATCCTTACGGCGTATATGCAACGCTTGACTATTATGACCTTTCTGATAAGAAGGAGTCTTATCGTTCGGCTGCTGAAAAGGGAATCATTAAAATTATGAGCCGAATGGGCATTTCGACAATCGTTGGCTATCAGGGAGCCCAGTTGTTCGAAGCTGTCGGCATTTCAAAAGAAGTCGTTGACGAATACTTTACTGGTACGGTTTCACGTATCGGTGGCCTGACGCTTGACCAAATTGAAGAAGAATACCTTGAACGCTACAAAATGGCATTTGGCGAAAAAGCAAATGATGCTCTTCCAACGGATGGCAGTTTCAAGTATCGTTTTGAAGGCGAACATCACATGTTCAATCCGATGACGATGTACAAATTCCAACAGGCGGTCAAGACAGGCGATTACGAGCTTTACAAAGAATACGCAAAATTGATGCGCGATGAAGAACTGGAGCATCCTTCCACTCTCAGATCAATGTGGAACATCGAATCAGACCGTGACCCTGTTCCATTGAGCGAAGTTGAACCAGTCAGCCAGATTGTCAAACGTTTCAAGGCCGGAGCCATGAGTTTCGGTGCGCTTTCAAAAGAAGCGCATGAGTGTATTGCTCAAGCCATGAACGAACTCGGCGCAAAGAGCAACTGCGGTGAAGGCGGTGAAAATCGCTATCGTTTCAAGAAACAGCCTGACGGACGCGATATCAACAGCCGCATCAAGCAGGTCGCATCGGCGCGTTTCGGCGTTAATGCAGAATATCTGATGAGTGCTGAAGAAATTCAGATCAAAGTTGCTCAAGGCGCCAAGCCTGGTGAAGGCGGGCAGCTTCCCGGTGCCAAAAACTTCCCTTGGGTTGCTGAGGTTCGCGGTTCGGTTCCAGGCGTTCGTTTGATTTCTCCTCCGCCTCATCATGATATCTATTCAATTGAAGATTTGAAACAGCTTATTTATGATTTGAAGCAGATCAATCCTGGTGCTGCCGTTTCCGTCAAGCTTGTATCAAGCACAGGTGTTGGTACGATTGCGACAGGCGTTGTCAAATGCGGTGCTGATAAAGTCGTTATCTCCGGGTATGACGGCGGTACAGGTGCCGCTCCACGAATTTCCGTGCGCGATGCGGGACTTCCATGGGAGATGGGCATTTCAGAAGCTCATCAGACGCTTGCGCTGAACAATCTGCGCCAGCGTACGACAATCGAAACAGATGGCAAGCTTATGACGGGCCGCGACATTGCCGTTGCAATCATGCTCGGTGCGGAAGAATTCAGTTTTGGCTCGCTTGTGCTGGTTTCAATCGGATGCATCATGATGCGTGTCTGCAGCAAGAATACTTGCCCGACCGGTGTTGCCACGCAAGATCCTCGTTTGCGTAAATTCTTTAATGGCAAGCCGGAGGATATCAAGAACTGCATGCGTTTCCTGGCCGAAGATCTTCGCGAGGAAATGGCTGAGCTTGGATATCGTACGGTCGATGAACTTGTCGGGCATACGGAGCATTTGAAACCGCGTTTTGTTGCCAAGGGCAAGGCAAAGTCGCTTGATTTTGACCGTCTGCTTGGAACGCCAATCGGAATTTCACGCAAATCAAAGGATCCGTTTGCTCCAAAGTCAGAGTGGCCAGACCTCAATGCCTTTGCGGAAAGTGCAATTCAGGAAAAGAAGGCGGTTGTTCTCAAGTCCTCAATCAATAATATTCATCGTGCTGCCGGGACAAGAATCGGTGGTTGGATTGCAAAGCGGTTCGGGAACAATGGCCTTCCTTCCGGACACCTTAAATTTGAATATACGGGCGTTGCCGGGCAAAGTTTCGGTGCATTCATACCGCAAGGCCTGGAGCTTAAACTCATCGGAGAGGCAAATGACTATGTCGGCAAGGGCTTGAGTGGCGGACGTTTAATCGTCCAGGCTCCTGCCAAGGCAAAGAAGATATACAGCAATGCTCCGATTGTCGGCAACGTTGCCTGTTTTGGAGCTACCAGCGGCGAAGCATACTTCAACGGCCAAACCGGGGAACGTTTCTGCGTCCGCAATTCCGGTGCGACGGTCGTTGCTGAAGGCATCGGTGACCATGGCTGTGAATACATGACCGGAGGCATTGCAGTTGTTCTTGGCTCAACAGGTTGCAACTTCGGTGCCGGAATGTCCGGTGGGGTTGCATACGTCTATGATCCGGAAAATAAACTTAAGGACAACTGCAACATGGATATGATTGAGTTGTTCAAGCTCAATGAAAAAGGCAATGATTCCGTCTTGAAGGAAATTCTGGAAAAACATGTGAAGTTTACAGGATCAGAAAAAGCCAAGAGTCTTTTGAACAATTGGAAGAAGGAACAGGCAAATTTTGTTAAGGTCTATCCTAAGGAATATCGCCATATCAATGAAATCATGGCAGAGTGCGCCAAGAAGGGCACGCCTAAGGATCAGCTTGAACAAAAGGCTTTCGATATTATTACGGCATCCAAGTAGAAAAGGGGAATTGAATTATGGCAGATCCATTTGGCTTTATGAAATATCCGCGTGTCAACAATCCGATTCGACCGGTTGCTGAACGTATCAAAGATTTTGAAGAAATGGAAAACGTTCTTTCAGTTGAAGAACGCAGAAAACAGGCAGCACGCTGCATGAATTGCGGTGTTCCTCACTGTCATGCGGGCCAGTTTTATTCCGGCGGCCGCGCAGTCAGCGGCTGCCCGAATGATAATCTGATTCCTGAGTGGAATGACTTGATTTATCGTGAAGAAGACAAGCATGCTTTCGAACGATTGACTTTGACAAATCCTCTCCCGGAATTTACCGGACTTGTTTGTCCTGCTCCCTGCGAAGTTGCCTGTAATGAGGCCTTAAACGGCAAGGGCATTACAATCAAAAACAACGAACGCTATATCATTGAAACGGCCTATGAGAACGGTTGGGTAAAGGAAAGCGGGATGCCTCTGCATCGCAATGGAGTCAAGGTTGCAGTCGTCGGAAGCGGTCCGGCAGGATTGGCCTGTGCATGGCGGTTGAATCAGCTTGGCTATGACGTGACTGTGTATGAGCGCGACGATCATCCAGGCGGGTTGACGATGTATGGCATTCCGAATATGAAATTGCCTAAGGAAATCGTTGCTCGCCGTGTCAAGATTATGGAAGAAGTAGGGGTAAAATTCGTTTTGAACACCGAAGTCGGTGTCGACGTTTCGGGAGACGAATTGAAACGCGAGTATCAGCGAATCGTTCTTGCAATCGGAGCCCGTCAGGCACGCGATTTGAACGTTCCCGGACGCGAATTGGAAGGCGTCCGGCTTGCGGTCGATTATTTGACTGATGCGACAAAGAGCGTTTTGAAAAACGGAACGAAGGCAAGCAAGGAACTCGAAGGCAAGAAGGTCATGGTCATCGGCGGCGGTGATACGGGCAATGACTGCATTGCGACTGCCATCAGACAAGGTGCGGCAGAAGTCAAGCAGCTTGAAATTACCCGACGTCCGCCTGACAAGCGTCCTGCCGACAATCCGTGGCCGCAGTGGCCTAGAATTGCCAAGACGGGATATGGTCAGGAAGAAGCCAACGAATTATTTGAAGGCGTCCTGACTCAGTACGAAACCACGGCGGTCGGATTTGACGGCGTTGATGGTCATGTTTCAAGCGTGACGACGTGTCATGCACAGCTTTTCAAGCCTGTTCCCGGGACTGAAGAAAAGCATCCGGTAGATCTTGTGCTTTTGGCAATGGGCTTTACTGGTGCACAGAAGCAATTCCTGGATGAATTCGGTGTAACCGAGGTTAACGACGATTATACGACGAATGACGAAAAAGTCTACGTCGCAGGTGACGCTCGTCGTGGACCAAGTCTTGTGATTTGGGGTATCCACGAAGGGCGCATGGCTGCCGAAAAAGTCAATGAGGCTTGCAAAGCAGCCGCCCATGCCGAATAAGCGACATATTCGGCATAAGACATTAACATCATATTGCAATCAGGACTTAAGAGGTTTGGTCCTGGTTGCTTTTTTATTTTGTTAACATTTTTATAAAAAAGAGACTTGAATTTCTTCAAGACTCCTTTAGCATTATTCAATGCAGGCAGCTAAAAGCTACCAGTCCATAAGTGAGGACAGTTTTTTCCGGCAGCGGTTCAAGGCATTGTACGTCTTTTGATCAGAAATCCCTAAGTTTCTTGCTGTTTCCTTAACCGAAATCGTATTCAGCCAGTCAACCAATACGCTGCTTTCCAGAGACGTTAATTTGCCTGGGCACTTTAGCCATAACCTGTTCAAGTGTGATTCTGGCTTCAATTTCACTGAATGAATTTTCAGAGATGAACGAATTATCATCACCGCAGATTGAATCGAGCGGAACTGCCAGCACGTTACCCATGCGTTTACTAGCCGTTTCTTCACGTTTCAGCGTTGTAAACCGGTTATACAGGCTGGCTTTGAAGTAGCAGCCGTAAGTTGCCTTAGTCGTTGTCTGATTGTAGCTGAGAGCTGTAGTGCAGCAGATGATATAAGCCTCTTGAAGCAAATCGTCCCGGTCCAATGTTCTGAAACGAAACGAATTGATCGCCCTAATAACCAGCGGCTTGTATTTTGCAAACAGTTCTGCCAAAGAGTCCTCACAATGGTACTCTTTAAATCGTTGAAGCAATTTTTCCGTTGCTTCATCTTCGTTTTGAGTCATGATAATGCCCCCTTTTAAATATTCCTGTCGTGACTTGAATGTCACGAATATAATATAATTCTTTTTAAAGTGTTTGTCAGCATTTTATCATCTTAAAAAGGTATTTTTAATAATTATGTAATGTTAAGGAAATAAAGTAACAACTAAGTCTGTTTTTTTGTAAAAACTGAATTTGGCAGTTCCAGCATGATGTGTTTGCGGATAGTTTTATCTTGAATTTCCTTTAGCCGGGATGACGAGTTGGAGATTTTTTTTCTAATATCTGAAACGTTTGAATAGCGTTAATATGAGTACAAAAAATGAAACAGTTTCGTTATAAAGAATTTTTAAATCGAGCAGTAAACAGATGAAATTTATGTATGATGCCTGGATTCAAGTTATTACATGCTTTTGCAAGACCCTTTTTCAACTTAAAAAATCAGATTGATGTCAGCTAAGTCATGCGTTCCTTATAGAAGGCATATACAAGACCAACCATCTTGGAAAGTGTGCCGGAATTGAGGTGAAACCCCTGATGCCATTTTTGAGGACAACACGAAGACAACAACTCTGCACCCCTTATTTTCTTTTAAGAACAAAAAAGGCCGCCACATCAGCATCCGCTGACATGACGGCATTCATAATCATTAACTTAAGCCACTTACCGGACTTGAACCGGTGACCCCCACCTTACCATGGTGATGCTCTACCTGCTGAGCTAAAGTGGCATTCAGACTTACCTATTCAGTATATCTGATTAGAATGAAGAATGCAACAACAAATTAAGATTCTGCATTTTTTTCAAGGCTGAACGAAACCGTATAGAGCTCGGGCGGAATTTGTCTGAGCATTTCAGGCATCTGTTCCGGGCAGATCAGGGTCAATGAATGCATGGCGCGCGAACAGATTGTATAGAAGATGCCAAGCGTTTCTTTCGGAAATTTCTCTTCGGTAACGTCGCAAACGATGACCGAATCAAATTCAAGTCCCTTTGCGAGGTAGATTGGAAGAATCGTTATGCCTGACGGGACGGAAATGTCCTGATCGTTTAAAAGCGTGACGTCAAGAACATCTTTAAGCTTGAAGAAAAGGTCTTCCGCATCCTGCCTGTTTTTTGTAATCAGGGCAACCGTCCCGTTTTGATCAAGCGCGTTTTCAAGCATTGTGTGCAGGTCTTTGAGTTCTTTTTTCGGACTGCTCATGCAGATTGCCGGTTTGGTGCCGGAACGCGCAAATGAGCGGATCTCGCTTTCGTTTGGAAGAAGGGACTTCATGAAGTCGGTAATCTGTTTGGTCGAACGATAGCTGGTGTTCAGTTCGATGATGCGGCAGTTTTTGACCTGCAGGCTTTCGTTTAGCTTTTGAAGCAGTGATTCCGGTTCTTCAAGCGGGTTGAAGAGAGCCTGCTCACTGTCTCCCAGAAGTGTGAGCCTTGCATTCGGAAAGGCATGTTTCAGGTAAACCATGGCTGCCATTGAGTAATCCTGCATCTCATCAATGAAGAGGTGTTCGATCGAACGGTTCTTTCCTCCTCCGGTCAGCAGGTCGCGCAGGTAAAGCACCGGCGCGCAGTCACTCAAAGAGATTCTGTGAAATTCAACGTTCTCCGAAAATTCATGCGCTGAGTCGGGAAGCATGCGTGTTAAGAAGTCATGATATTGGGCATAGACGTCAAAAAAGAAGCCGTTGTAAAGTCCGTCATAGATCCGGGCAAACTTTCTTTCGGCAATTTTTTCGCCGATGTAGAATACTTCCTGATCGAGACTTTGAAAATGATTTCTGCGTTTTCCTCCAATCAGATTGTTATACTCTTCATCTGAGAGCAGATCGATTGCTGCGCGCATTTCCCTTGAACGCGCTGTGGTTTTGATGAGTCTGTTCAGGCGCTTGATCAAGGTATTCTTGATTTCAAGGAACTTGTCCCTTTGTTTCATGGCAGCCGGGAGCCTGGCAAAAATTTCCTGAATCACCTTTGCAGAGAAGATGACCTGACCGTCAGGAAGAGTCATGTCGGCAAATTTCAAGTCTTTTGCGTCCAGTTTTTTTGCATAAGCGAATATTTCTTGCATGAATTCGGCAGACTCCTTGACTTGCCGCACTTCAAGCTGTTTTTGAGTCAGCAGCGGGCTTTTTTCATAGCGGTCAAAAAGCGTTTCGACGTTCAGTCCCTGGAATCTGCGGCTGAAAAATTCAGCGAGCGTGACCTGCCGCATGTTGCGTTCGCCAAGACTTGGCAAAACTTCTGAAATATAATGCGAAAACAGCAGATTCGGTGAAAACAAGACGATTTGATCGGCAGAAAGCCTGCGGTTGCTGTGGTAAAGCAGAAAGGCGATTCGCTGCAGGATAGCGGAAGTCTTGCCGCTTCCGGCAACGCCCTGGACCAGAAGCAGGTCATGTTTCGTGTCCCTGATGATGTCATTTTGTTCCTTTTGGATGGTGGCAACGATGTTTTTCATGTATTCATCGCTGTGTTCGCCTAAAACGGCCTGAAGCATTTCGTCGCCAATCGTTTCGTTGGTGTCAAACATGTGTCTGATTTTGCCGTTGACGATCGTGAACTGTCTTTTTTTGACAAGTTCGGTTGTCTGCATCCCCATCGGTGTTTCGTACTGAACGTTTCCAAGCGTGCCGTTGTAGAAGATTGAAGAAATCGGGGCACGCCAGTCATAGACGAGGAAATCGCGGCTGTTCTCCGCAAATGAGGCCGTTCCGATGTAAAGTGATTCGGTTTCCGATTCACCCGGATCCAGGATGTCGATGCGTCCGAAGTAAGGAGAGTCTTTCAAAAGCTCAAGTTTCGAGAGTTCCTGTTTTAAAATGCGTTCATTTTCGACGTTTTTCGCAACAAGCTGCTTTTGCTGCTGGACTTCGGCATTTGTTTCCATGCGGTCATCGACTTCAAATGTATTGATTCTGGCATTTTGCACATAGTTCTTTTCAACGGAGGACGTTTCCTCGTGTGCTTTTTCAAGTTCATCGCCCGTAGTTTCGATTTTTTCTCTGATGCGGCCGATAACGTAATCGACGCGCTGCTGCTCTTTTTTCTTTTCAGGATCCAAGAGAAGATACCCCTTTCAAAGCAATTGTTTTCACAAACGGCTTCTGCTCCGTCTGCTGCGGTTTTTATGTTCGTTGTCGTCAGAAGCGGAATCCGGGATGAATGAAACGTCCGTGTCGATTATGCCGAAGTTCTTCAGCATCAGCGACTCGATTCTTTCACCAAGACGATAACTTTCCAGGACACTCATTGTACCATCAACGATGACCACCACGTCAAGCGTGACGAGATTTCCGTTATAGTGTGCCTTGAGCTCATCGACCTCCCTTACGCCGTCAATTCCTTCGATATATTCCCTGAACTGTCTTTCTGCCTTGGGATCAAAATAATCAGCAAGATTCAGGCTGCTGTCAGTGAAAATGCAGAGCCCCGAATAGAAAATGTAGATTCCGACGACGATGCTGGCGGCCCCGTCAAGCCAGGCGACGTTAAAGAGCAGGGCGCCGCCGATTGAAAGAAACGTTCCGATGCTGGTAAGGGCATCGCTCAGGCTGTCTTTGGCAGAAGCCGTCAGAGCTGCATTTTTCAGGCGCAGTCCGGCCCTTTTATTGTAAATCCAGATTAAAACCATGATGATGCTTGCGATTGCGGCACCAAGCAGGGCAATCGGCTGGGGAACGATGCGTTCCGACGGATTAAGCAGTGCCTTGATTCCGTCGACGATAACGCTTGAGGCGATGACGATCATGATGATTCCGGTAACAAGCGTGAAGATGGTCTCGTAGCGCCAGCGCGTGAACTGGATTCGCTGATCGTTGCCTGTTTTCCGCAGTGAGATTTTCGGAAGCGGAATGCCGGCGATGTCATCATCGTCAATGTCCGAGGCAATGTGAATGCCGATAATCAGCAGTACGGTCGAGATGATGCCTGAAAGGTTGTTGAAGGCATCGGCTTTCAGCGTCTGTGAGCCGCTGATTGAAGAAAGGATGATTTCAATGACGGAAATCAGCAGGTAGGCGCCGATGTTCACATAAAGATGCCTCTTGGCTGAAATCAGTTTACCGAGTTCCTTTTGCTGAATTCTTTCCCAGTCCTCAAATTCTTTTTTCAAATGCTTGTCGATCTGGCTGATTGGAGTCACCTTCTTTCATTTTTTAATTATAATTGAGCGTTCTGAAAGTGCAAACAATATGAACTGTGTGTTAAAATTATAATATATGTTACTTGAGGAATGAAGGGGGTGTGATCAAGTGAGGAAAAGATATCTGCTGGCATCGCTTTGCTTTGGCGCGATGGCTTCATTTGCCCTTGCGAAGCCTGCGACTGTTCATGCGGACAACGAGTTTGATTTGAACGTTGAATCGAACGACTCGCTTTTTTCATTGAAAAACAGTTTCAACTTCAGCTACAACAATCAAAAGGCTGTACTGGCAAACAAGGAGGAAGCGCTGCTTAAGAAAAATCAGGTAGAAGAAGCAGTGCTTGAAAAGAAGAATGCCGATGCCGAGGCTTTGAAAAAAGCCGACAACATTAAGAAAATCAATGATTTTCAAAAAGATGCGCAAAAAAGACTTGATGATTTGAAAAAACAACAGGCTGCTGATTTGGAAAAGGCGACGAGCGAACATGATGAAAAAGTTGCGGAATTGAAAAAGGAAATTGAAGAACTTGACAAGGATGCAGGCGATTATCAGGACAGGCTGGCCGAATTGAACGAAAAAATCGAACAAGCCGACAAGGCTCTTCAGGATTTTAAAAGGAAGCAGGAAGATGATTACGCAAGGCTTGCGCAGGAACTGGCTGATCAGCAAAAGCAGCTGGAACAGCGACTTGCTGAAGAACTTCAGAATCTTATCAGTCAAAACAAGCAGAAACTGGATGAATTGACTGCCAAAAACAAGACTGCTTTAGACAAGTTAAAAGCGGATGATCAGAAGATTCTGCAGGATCTCGCTGCAAAGTACCGCAGCATGTATCAGCAGGCACAGCTTA
>NZ_DAIUCE010000062.1:0-12198 GCF_036846325.1 Ligilactobacillus sp.
TGTATGCCAGAACCTGTCTGAAATAACCGAACATGGAGCGGTGCATTCCCTTTGACGCCACATGACTCATCTGCATTTTCTTCACGTTCAGGTCTTCAATCACGACTGTATCGTTTCTTGAGACGAGTTCTGTCGTGAGCTTCTGCATCAGGTCATGCTGGATATTGGCAGCCCTGGCATAATCACGCTGCAACTTGGCTTTCGTCTTGGCGTAATTTCTGCTTCTGACTGCCTTTTTCCCGTTGACTGTCCGTTTTCTTGCCAGCACCTTCTGATAATGTCTGATCCGCTCATAGAGCATTTCCAGCCGCTTCGGAATAGTGCTGACGAATCCTTCGGCATGATTGAGATGTCCGACATTGACGTCCACTGCATCACATCGACCCGTCTTCTCCTTCTTCTGGATATCGACTTCAAAGGGCAGGCTTGCATAGTATCTGCCGTTTTCACGGTAAACCGAAACTACTTTCAAGTCGCCTTCAAGGGATTTTGCGCCTTTGAAGGCGATTGCGTTCCACTTTTCCTTGTGCCTGGATTCATGTGGCTTGTCCAGAAGCAGCTTCCCGTTTACGATTCTTGCACGGTCAGTCTTGAACCCCTGTCTCGAATCCTTCTTTGACTTGAACTTCGGCTTTCCCCAGTCCGTCTGCGCCTTGTCAAAGAAGTTCCTGAATGCCTTGTTCAAATCGCTGACTGAAAGCTGCAGGACTCTTGCGGATAACGCATACTGCCAGTCCTGCTTTTCAGCTACAAGTTCATTTCTTACCTTGTACTCGCTTGGCCTTGATTTTCTGTCACCAAGAATCAGTGACTGTTCGTACATGTCATTCCAGAGCGCCAGCGCTTCATTCCAGCAGTATCTGCGGTAATCGCACAGTTCATCCAGGACCTGCTTCATTTCAGCATCAGGATACAGGCGGACCTTCTGAACCCTGATTGCAGTTTTCTTCGGGTTCGGCATTGACATAACATTCACCTCACATTTTGTCTTTCTGTTGAATATTATGTCACATTTGATAGATTTTGAGTATAATTTTAACTACAGTTTATTCCCTCCCCCTCAAACTCTTCAAACACCCCATTTAAAAATTGCCACCGCCAACTTTCTGTGTTACCTTTGAGTAAGCAACACAAACGGAGGGAATCATGAAACGCAAACTGATTGCACTGGATTTGGACGGAACAACGCTTAACGGCAAAACGCAAATCACGCAAAAGACAAAAGAAGTTTTAAACAAGGCTCAACAGGCGGGACACGTCGTTTCAATCGTCACCGGACGGCCGAACAGAATGGCCGTGGGATATTATGACGAACTGAAGCTCAAAGGTCCGATGATCAACTTCAACGGAGCTTTGGGATACATCCCGCACAGACATTGGGAGCACGAATATCAGACGACGTTTTCAAAAAACATCGCCTTCGAAATCTTAGAGGCAAAGAAGCGCCTCGGAATCAAGGTCGTTTCAGCAGAAGGCAAGACGATGGCGCTGTCTGACGTGCCGAACACGCTGATTGACGGTTTCTTCCCAGCAGCCCTGCGCAAGGATCAGGTGCTGAACCGGACGAACCTCAAGCACGATCCGGCCGCAATGACCATGCTGGTGGATCAGGACAGCAAGGCAGACATCGTCAGGAAGCTTGAAAAAGCATTCGGCAGCAAAATCAACGTCGGTGTCTGGGGCGGACCGAATCCGATTCTCGAACTGTCGCCAAAAGGCATCAGCAAGGCTCACGGCGTTGAATTTTTGGCCAAAACCTACAAGATCGACCGCAAAGACATCATCGCCTTCGGAGACGAGCACAACGATGCCGAAATGATTGACTATGCCGGGCTTGGCGTCGTGATGAAGAACGGAACTGACAAGCTCAAGCAGATTGCAGACGACGTGACCGAATTCGACAACGATCATGACGGTGTCGCAAATTATCTTCAAAAAGCTTTAGGATTGTAAGAATCTGACAGTTTGTCACCCCTGCTGGCGTCGGCAGATTGTCCCGCATACACAAAAGAGGCTGTGAAAAACCATGTCTTTAACAAAAGTCCCAGATGCTGCAATCATCCGGGACTTTGTTTGTGTATGCGATGTTAAATGTGTACTTTGACCGCAACCAGGGGCTGCCATTTACGGGCAAAAGTCAAAAATCGGCTTTTTGCCCGTAATCGGGAGCCGGAATTTACGGGCTCATGAGCGCTCGGCTCCACACCTTGCCTAATCGGGTTCTGCCTCGCATAATCAGGCTCAGACCAGCAACAAGGCTCATGATAAGTTCGTGCCGCGTCGCGACTGCGCTTGCGCTGATCACTCGCGCCCCTCCTTATCTACCGCCTTGTTGGGCGGCTGGTCTTCACACCTTTTCTTAATCAGGTTCGAAGCAGCATTCGCCTGGAGCTAAGCACTGTCTTCCTGGACGAGGCAAGCTCGCCTGCGTCAGACAGAAGCTTAGCTTACGGCTCATGACCGCTGCTTCTCACACCTTGCCTGATTGAGCAGGCGATTCTCAGCACTGCATTTAATGTCTCAAAACTGAAAGAATGTCTGACAAACTCAGGCGGTCTGCACCCTCCTTTGTTCGGCATTTCGTTTAATTCAAATGTGAAAAATGAGTTTTTTCCCAGCCTTCTTTATTCTTCCAAGCCTAATTCGCACGCCATCATGTCGGCATACGTTTCTCTCCTGACAACGAGTCTTGACTTGCCGTCTTCGCAAAAAACGACGGCAGGCCGCGGATTACGGTTGTAGTTTGAAGCCATCGTATAACCGTAGGCACCTGTCGACGGCATGGCCAGGATGTCTCCCGGCTTGGTGTTCGGCAAGGCGCAGTCATGGACCAAAACGTCGCCCGACTCGCAGTACTTGCCGACAACAGTGACCATCTGCTCGCGCAACGCGTTCGGCCGGTCGGCAAGATATGCCTCGTAATGCGCATCGTAAAGCGCAGGACGGATGTTGTCGCCCATTCCGCCGTCAACGGCCAAAAAGTGGCAGACTCCGTCGACGTCCTTTCGCGAACCGATCGTGTAAAGCGTCGTTGCGGCTTCACCGACCATGGCGCGACCGGGTTCGATGATGATTTCAGGCATCTTGAGCTCGTATTTTGCGACCATTTCCTTGACACGTTCCACGATTGCGGATACGAATTCTTCGGCCGGAAGCGGCTGATCGAAATCGTTGTAGCGAATGCCGAAACCGCCGCCAAGGTTCAAAACGTCTGCTTCGTAACCGAAACGCTTCTTCCAGTCGGCCAGAACTTCAATCAGCTTTTCTGCCGCCATCAAAAAACCGTTGACGGCAAAGATCTGCGAACCGATGTGGCAGTGAATCCCCATCAGGTTCATCCGCGGATTCTTCATCAGCTGCAACAGGGCCTCTTCTGCCTGGCCCGAGCGGATGTCAAACCCGAATTTGGAATTCGACTGCCCGGTCATGATGTACTGATGCGTTTCGGCTTCAATGCCTGGCGTGACGCGCAAAACGACGCCGATGCTTGTATGCTTGCGGCGCAAAACGTGATCGAGCAGTTTGATCTCGCGGAAGTTGTCGACGACGATCGTACCGATTTTTTCATCGACTGCCATTTCAAGCTCGTCCTGAAGCTTGTTGTTTCCGTGAAATTCAATGCGTTCAGGCGGCATCCCACCCTTTAATGCCGCATAAAGCTCGCCGCCGGAAACGATGTCGCATCCGAGCCCGTACTTGTTGATCAGCTGATACATCGCAAGCGCAGAAAAAGCCTTGCTGGCATACGAAACCATGTATTTGACGCCAGCATCCTCAAAAGCCTGTTTGAATCCGCGAATCTGCTTTTTAATTTTCCTGACGTCATATGCGATCAGCGGAGTACCGTACTCTTCGGCCAATTTGACGGCATCGACCCCACCTATCAACAAATGTCCCTGTTCGTTTACTTCAACTGAATCTGCCAACTGCACTCTTCCTTTCCCGACGCTGAATCTGTCCTATGTAATGAAAAAGCCGCGGACAAACTCCCCGGCTTCACGTATTGCTTATTTTTCGTCGCTCTTGAGCACGCCGCCGACTGAGTAGCGGTCCTTTCGCATCTCGCTCAAAATAACGTGCACGTGTTCTGCCGGAGCACCGGTATTCTTAGTTACGGCATCCGTAACGTCTGCAACAAGATTTTTGAGCTGCTCCTGCGTGCGACCTTCGATAAGTTCGATATGAATAAGTGGCATTCAAAACATTCCCTTCTGTTCACTGTCTATGTTAACATTATTGCATAGGTAGAGATTAAAATGCAATTAGAATTTGACCTTTTATGCGTTTTTTTCAAGTTTTATCAAGTTTTATCGAAGTCAGATAAGCTATAATTGCAAAAGAGACTAAAAAAGGACGTGAACAAGCAATGCTGCAACACAATTTTGAATTTTCCGCCTGCACGAGCATCCTCGTCGGCAAAAAAGCCATGGCCGACGGTTCGACCGTCATCGGCCGCAACGAGGACTCTAAAAGCGCCTGGCCGAAGCATATGGTCATCCATCCGCGCGAAACGTTTGATGAGGACCAGACTTTCGTTTCAAAGGACAACGGCTTCACGATGCCGCTTGAAAGGACCCGTTTCAAATACAGTGCCACGCCGGAGTGGACTGACGAGTTCGGTCTGTTTGAAGAAGACGGCATCAACGAATACGGCGTCTGCATGAGCGCTACCGAAAGCGCCTATGCCAACGAGCGCGTCCTTGGCTTTGACCCTCTGGTTGAAGAAGGCATCGGCGAAGAGGCGATGGTCACAGTCGTCCTGCCGTACGTCAGGACTGCAAGGGAAGGCGTAAAACGACTCGGAGCAATCGTTGAAAAGTACGGAACCTGCGAATCAAACGGGATTCTCTTTTCGGACAGAAACGAAGTCTGGTACCTTGAAACGGGCTCCGGTCATCACTGGGTCGCACAACGCATCCCTGACAACTGCTATGCCGTCGTGGCCAACCAGCTTGCCATCCAGGAAATCGCCTTTGATGATCCGGACAAATTCATGTTTTCTGCTTCTATCCGGGAATTCGTTTCAAAAAATCATCTCAATCCGGATGAAACATGCTTCAACTTCCGCAACATCTTCGGAACGCACACGCTTTCTGACGAAATCTACAGCACGCCGCGCGTCTGGGACGGCCAGCGAATTCTTTCTCCGAGCCAAAAACAAGATCCGATGAGCGAAGAATTGCCTTTCATTCGCAAACCCGATCGCAAGCTTTTCATGGACGACCTGGAATACGTCATGGGCGCTCACTTCCAAAACAGTCCGTACGATCCGCTCGGCAAAGGTCCTGACGATCTGAAGCACAAGTTCCGTCCGATCAGCCTGGCCAAGACGCAGGAATCTCACCTGCTGCAGATGCGCCCTGGATTTGACCCGGAAATCGCAGGTCTTCACTGGCTTGCAATGGGCGTGACGTGCCAGAGCGTCTTCGTACCGGTCTACGCTGGTACAACCGACGTTCTGGACGCATACAAGCATGGAGAAAAGACCTATTCCAAAGACTCCGCCTACTGGGCATACAAGCTCCTCGGAGTCCTGGTCGATCCGCACTATCCGCTCTTTGGAACGAAGCTTCATGATCTTCAGAAGGAATGTGCAGTAAAATTCAGGCAGAAGATTCTTGAAACAGATAAAAAAGCCCGGAAAATCAAGGACGAGGCGCGTCTCGAACTGCTGACGAATGCTTCGCTTGAGATGCAGAGACTTGCCCTGGACAAGGTCGAAAAGCTGACGGCAGAGCTCATCACCGAATCAACGGACCTTTCGCCGCTCAACTTCAAGACCGATGCCAACCTGTAAGAGGTGAACGATATGGAAAACATCTGTCTTGATCCAACAGACGCAGGCGAGATGCGCGAAAAGGACCTTGTCTTCTTCACGCATCTGACGAATGAAGTGATGCATCTGCTGCCCTCCTTGCCTGAAAAATGCACGGCGTACACGACGCAGGAGATTTACAAGCTGCTTCAAAAACTGAACCGGTACTGCGAGCTCGGAACCGAGCTTCCGAAAAATCTGAAGATTCTGCCTTACGACTATCCGCTGAATCTTGAAAATCTTCGTGTCACTGCCAAAGCCAGCGATGACGGATGGTTCGGCGCATGCGTCCTGCTTTTGGAAGACGAAAATGAAAGAATCGGCTATGCAAAGCGCTTCGTTGCGCATGGCCTGCATAAAAAGCGCATCAGGAAATGGAAGCAGTTCTTCAGAGATCAAGCCCTGTCCGAATTGATACTCGGCAAGGATCTGGTTGGAGAAAATGACCCGCTCCTGCCGGATTTCAAGAAGATTGCAAGGGAACTCGAGAATCTTGAAGAAGGCGCCACCGTTTCGACGAATTTTTCGCTCTATGATCCGGAATCTCTGGCCAAACTGAACGACTTGTGTCAAAAAACGAAACACCGGCTGCTTTTGACCGGACTTCAGGCAGACATTGCGAAATCCTTCTTTCCGTTTGATGATTTTGAAACGGGAACTGACAGCGACGTGATGATTGCCGACTTGCGCCGGACGTTTGACGTCGTGTGCGAAACGCAAAGCCAAAGTGAAATCGACGACCTGATTAGAATCATCGTTCCGGAAAAAATAAGCTATCGCTAAGCAAAACGTTTCAATTGTGATAAGCTTGGTGTTATACTTGGAATATGGAAAATTTAACTGATATTTATAATGAAATCAAGTCCGATCCGGAAAATGCAGGATATTCCGCAAAAAACATCAATCCGCTCTACTATGCGACAAAAGACGCCCGCCTTTTGATTATCGGGCAAGCTCCCGGGAAAAAAGCCCAGGATACGGGTATCGTCTGGAACGATCGCAGCGGAGACCGTCTGCGTGACTGGCTCGGAATTGACAGGGACGTTTTTTACGAATCAGGCAAAATCGCCGTTTTGCCAATGGACTTTTATTTCCCCGGAACCGGCAGGTCGGGTGATTTGCCGCCTCGCAGGGACTTTGCCGCTAAATGGCATCCCCGCCTGCTTTGCGCCATGCCGGATATCCAGCTGACCTTGCTCGTTGGAAGCTACACTGTCAAGCATTATCTTCATTTGAAAAGCTCGCAGAAACTGACGGACGTCGTAAAAGACTACAGAAGCTTTCTGCCGAAGTATTTTCCGCTCGTCCATCCTTCGCCGAGAAATCAGATCTGGATGAAGAAGAACCCGTGGTTTGAAGCAGAAGTTCTGCCGGACCTTCGCAAAAAGACGGCCGATATCTTGAAATAGCTCATTCTGAAAAGGATGGGCTGTTTTTTGCTTATAAGGAGTACCTGAAAAATACATTGATTCGTCAGATACAATCCTCCCCCTCAGCTTTTCTCATCGCCACCCACTGTCAGAAATGAAAAACGGCGCTGGTGATCCTTCACCAACGCCGCCTGCACCACAGGTCTTTCAGCCGATTTCCCTGACCGTTTTCCATGTCTCTTCCAGGTCAACGGCAACAAGTCTGACAACCGCTTCCCGGTTTTTCTCTCTCACTTCGTCAATGTCAGAGGCTTCAGGAAGGGCATCCATATCATAAAGCATCAGTCCCAGAGCCTCCGCACCGTTCTTCAGGGCCTGGTCAATTTCCTTTCCTTCACTGACCGTACCGGGAACGTCGGGAAACGTCACCGTATACACGTCATCGGGATTGGAGCTGTTATTCAACACTGCAGGATAAGCCATCTTTTTCATGTATCATTTTCCTCCTGTTCTGCGATACAACCTGTTCTGCGATACAACGATATCATCGAATAAAAGTCGCATCAAGAAAAATGCCTGTAAGCCGTCACGCATTCTTTGCAATTTTCAGTTAAAGTAACCCCATACTGTTGTTGTTTATGACAGGTAATGCTATACTTGACCCAGAACAACCAGAACCGAGGCGATAAAACATGGCATTCCCATACGAAAAACAGTTCCGGCACTATCTGACCGAAAAGCGCGTTTTAGCCGACAGCACGCAGCAGGACATCTGCGGCGACGTTGACCGTCTCTTTACGCATCTGCGCGGGTTCAACCAGGTCTACCGCATGAACCCGAGCCTTTCAAACATTGAGGAATCAGACATCAGGGACTATCTCAACATGCTTCAGGTCAAGCGTGAAATCAAGAATTCGACCTACAACAAGACTCTGACGCATCTGAACGTTTACTTCACTTTCCTCTTCACCCATAATCTGTCGACTTCCCTGCCGACGATTTCCCTGAAGGGATTGAAGAAGGAAACAGAGCAGGTCGTTCCCCTGAACTGGGCCGACAGTCTGGAAGACTATTTGAAAAATCAGCAGCTGACACTGTACACGCGCATGGTCCTGCTTTGCCTTTCACATTTCTATACGATTTCGGAAATCATTCAGCCGGGCTTCTACAAGGTTCTTTCTTCTGAAACGTTCAATTCCTTTGAACAGGCATTCGTTGACGAATTCAATCAGGAAACTTACGAACTGAAACGCCGTCAGAACTGCGAGGATCTTTTTTTAAAGCAGAGAATCAACCTGCTCGAACCATGCGTGACTTTGCCCGGGATTCACAAATACCTGAAAAAAGACCAGCAGCTGACGGACTTGCGCCTGGTTCCGCAAAAGCTTTATCAGGCAAACGTCTTGAACTTCATTAAACAAAACCAGCAGCTTGCCGATGCTGATTTGTGCAAGGCAATGCACCTTGGTCCTGATTCGCTGAATTATTACCGCATGAAGCTTTCAATGCTTGAATAGACAAGGCAGCAGTCCCCGGATTAATTTGAAGTTATGCCTTAATTGAAAATGCAAAAACCCCTGAGTTGGATTTTCATATCCGGCTCAGGGGTATTTTCATAATTCCAGTTCTTCCCTTAACATTTCAAGCTCATAGTCTTCGCTGAATGTTTCCAGGGCTTTTTTTGCACACGCCAAGGCTCGACTGCGTTTCCCGGCATTGCGGTAGAAATAGGCTGCCTCTTTTAAAAATTCAGGGTTTTCACCTAATTCGCGCTCTGCTGCCTCATAATATCGCAAGGCATCGTCATATCTGTCAAGAAAAGCGTATGACTTGCCCAGATTCCAGCAAAGCTCAGGATCCGCCTCATCATTTTCAAGATATTTATTGACGAGTTCGATGTTTTCCTCGTGAAGTCCTGATTCGACAAGCAATTTGCTCAATTTGAGAACCACGTTAAGATCTTCAGGATCGATCTCATTTGCATGTTTGAGGTACTCGAGTGCTTTTTTTGGTTCCCCGCACTTCACGGAAAGTTCTGCCGCCTTTTCATAAAGCGCCATATTGAACTCATCGACGCCAAGACCTTCCTGGGCCGTCCGCAAAGCCTGGGCGAGATTGCCGTCATGCTCATAAATTGCGGTCAGGTACGGATAAAGCGTCGAATAATCAGGATTCGTGTCACGAAGCTTTTCGAAATTCTTCTGGGCATTTTCAAAATCCTTTTGCTGAAACTGGATGAACGCCAGCTGAAAACGAGTGTCCGAATCAAGCTCTTCTTCCGGAATCTGTTCCAGATAGCCAAGGGCCGTTTCAAGTTTGCCAAAACCAGCGTATGAAAGCCCGAGTCTGCTGACGAGGTTGACTCTTGAGAATTCCAGCACGCCTGATTTGACCAGATCAAGGTAGCACTGGGCAGCCTTGCGGTATTCCTTGACGTTGAAATACAGTTCGGCAAGGCCAAACAAAATCACCGGTTCATCCGGAGCAAGCCTTCTTGCCTCAAGCAGCTTCTGTTCGCTGACGTCAAACATGCCCTGAGTCTGATACAAATCGGCCGAAACCAGCAACGCTTCCAGATACGAATCGGAATCAGGCGTAATCTGCGCTAAAAGCTCAAGCGCACGGTCATCATTGCCGTCGCTGATTTCAATATCGGCCAGTGACGTTTTGATGCCATCTTCATCCGGATAGCGTTCAAGCAGTTTTTCATATGCCCGCCTGGCCTGATTTGAAAATCCGAGCGAATACAGCTCTTCTGCAAGACTGTAGATCATCTGATCGTCATCTTTTCGCAAAGCCCAGCCAAATTCTTTTCCTGCTTCCTCAAGCTGTCCTTTTTCGAGCAGCTCAAGCATTTTTTCTGAATGAGTCATTTAAGTGATGCCTTTCCGTTCAAAAAACGGCCCAGACCTTCAGCCTCGCTGATGCCCGTGCCGTTTTTGAATCAGTCTTTGAATTGTTTCTTCAGTTTTTCAAAGAATCCTTCGCCAAACGACTTTTTGCCGGAGGCTTCCGCAAAAGCCTTCAAGGCAAGCCTTTGCTTTTCGTTGAGATTCTTCGGCGTCACGATGTTGACCGTGACCTGTTCGTCACCGTTGCCGGATCCGCGCAATTTTGGCGCGCCCTTGCCTTTCAGGCGGAAAGTCGTGCCAGTTTGCGTTCCTGCCGGAATCTTGAGCTTGACGTTTCCGTGAACGGTTTTGACTTCGATTTCATCGCCCAAAGCAGCCTGAACGAAGCTGATGTCCTGATTAAAGTAGATTTCGGCACCGTCACGCCGGAACTCCTTGCTTTGTTCAACGACAAAGACAATGAACAGGTCGCCGTAAGGCCCGCCGTTGAATCCGGCTTCGCCTTGTCCCTGCAGACGCATCTGATTGCCGTTTTCAACGCCGGCCGGAACCTTGACCTGAACGGCATGCTTCTTTCTGATGTGACCTGCACCGTGGCAAGTCGTGCATTTTTCCTTGATTTCCTTGCCGGTGCCGTGACAAACGTCGCATTCCTGCTGAGTCATCACGCGGCCAAGCGGTGTCTGACGCTGAACCTGGATGAATCCGCGTCCGCCGCAGTGCGAACAGGTAACCGGACTCGTCCCGGCCTTGGCACCGCTGCCGTTGCACGTTGAACACGTTTCTTCTCTTGAATACTGAATCTCAGTCGTTTTGCCGAAGATGGCCTCCTCAAACTTCAAGCGCATCTCGTATTGAAGATCGCGTCCCTGACGGGGAGCATTCTGATTGCGGGAGGTTCCGCCGCCTCCGAAAAATGAATCGAAGATGTCGCTGAATCCGCCGAATCCGCCAAAATCTCCGCCGCCAAAACCCTGGCCTCCGAATCCCTGGCCGAATCCGCCCTGCGCACCGGCTGCGCCGAACTGATCATATTGAGCCTTCTTTTGAGGATCACTCAAAATATCAAAGGCTTCATTGACTTCCTTGAACTTTTCTTCAGCTCCCGGCTCATGATTCAGATCGGGATGGTACTTCTTTGACAATTTGCGGTATGCTTTCTTGATTTCATCAGCAGATGCATCTTTTGAAACGCCCAAAACGTCATATGGATCTCTTTGTTCTGCCATATTGATACCCCTTCAAAAATTTTCTCATTCCTATGAATCTAGCTTAACATAGGTTCAACAAATAAAAAAGAGCCGGAACGAATCCAGCTCTTTTCTGACTCTTAGTTCTTATCGTCTGGATCGACTTCCTTGAAATCGCCGTCAACGGTATTGCCGTCGTTTCCTGCAGAACCATTGCCCGCATCCTGCGTTCCGGCTGCACCTTGAGCACCTGCCTGCTGCTGTGCCTGTTGTGCCTGTTCATACAACTTGACGGAAACATCCTGAATAGCCTTCGTAAGGTCGTCTTTCTTAGTCTTCATTTCTTCAAGGTTGTTTGCTTCCTGTGCCTTCTTCAAAGCATCGCGGGCATCTTCAACCTTCTTGACTTCGGCAGCATCGACCTTGTCCTTGACTTCATCCAAAGTCTTGTCCGTCTGGAAGAGAAGCTGATCGACTTCATTTCTGAGATCGACCTCTTCCTTGCGCTTCTTGTCGGCTTCTTCGTTTTCCTTGGCTTCCTTGACCATGCGATCGATTTCTTCATCTGAAAGGCCGGACGAACTCTTGATTGTGATCTTCTGTTCCTTGTTCGTACCAAGATCCTTGGCAGAAACGTTGACAATCCCGTTCTTATCGATATCGAACGTAACTTGAATTTGCGGAACGCCACGAGGTGCGGCAGGAATGTCCGTTAACTGGAAACGGCCGAGTGTCTTGTTGTCGGCAGCCATCGGACGTTCACCTTGGAGAACGTGGATGTCTACGGCAGGCTGATTGTCTGCAGCAGTTGAGAAGACTTGAGACTTGGACGTCGGGATCGTCGTGTTGCGGTCAATCAGCTTGGTGAAGACGCCGCCCATTGTTTCAATTCCCAGGGAAAGAGGAGTAACGTCGAGCAGGACAACGTCCTTGACGTCACCGGTGATGACGCCGCCTTGGATGGCAGCACC
>NZ_DAIUCE010000063.1:0-11157 GCF_036846325.1 Ligilactobacillus sp.
TGAATATCGTTTCGTCCGCAACCTGCTGGGCAACGTCATGCTGAGAAAAATCAGGCCGATCAAGGATAGAAGGGTAAGGCATGACCTGATCGTAAAAGTCATGGAATTTATTGATATTCATTTTAAAGAGTGGAAGAAGAATAAATATATAAAGTGGGATTCGCCACAGAATATTTATTTGAAGACGTTCAATAAATTAATTCTCAAAATGTTAATAATTTAGATGATTCAAAAGGTACCTACAAATCCTGTTTTAGCGGGATTTGTAGGTACCTTTTCTGATATGCGAATCAGAATATTGCGTAATTATGAATTTGAAACGATCATCAGCGGATTTTTCAAGCAGTTATGCAACTTTTATTTCAAATTTGCATCGATAATAAATTGAATATGTTGTTTTTAACTGAAATATTCACTTAAAAACTGTCATTTGCATTCATGTTTTCTTAACTTTGACTTGGCATAATGAGACTTGTAAAAAGATATGAGATTAATCGGGAGGTATTTGCTATGAATATTTTGAAGAATACAAAGGCGCTCATCGCACTCTCGGTTGTAGTTGCTGCAATCGGAGGTTCACAAGTCTATGCATGCCGTGACACGTTTGCCGCACTCGCTCATGAAAAGACAGAAACGAAGAGCGTTTCCAGGAAGGAAACGTCGGAAAAAAAGGCTGATTATTCAGTAAAAAAGGAAACGGTCTCTGAAACTTCCTCAACTGAGGCTGCGTCTGTTTCCGAATCTTCAAGCAGCGTTGCTCAAAGTTCATCGGTTGCAAGTTCAAGCAGTGCTGCCCAGAGTTCCTCTCAGGCAGCGACGCAAGCTCAAACGGCAACGCAGCAGTCTTCGCAGACGTCACAGAGTCAGGCCGCATCGTCTCAGGCGACGCAGTCCCAGTCGCAGCAGTCAGCTTCTTCTTCACAGCAACCGGCTCAAACGAGCGGTTTCTGCCTGAACGGACATTCATATCCGATTAGAAGCTTCAGTGGTACGGGATCGGTTCCGGCAGACGGCAACGTTTATGCCTGGACTTCTCTTCCGAACTATTATCTGTTTGAAATGATGGGCGCAGCACACAGCCAGCTGGGCAGCCTGCATGTCGGAAGTGAAGTCGTCATCAACGGGCGCGTGCTGCATGTTTCAGAAATCATGTATGGCGTAAAGAATGACGGAACGGGTCTCGAAGTCGTTGCAAACAAGCTGGCACAGCACAGCGCCGGCTGGCAGACATGCGAACAGGCCTGCTACAATTCGACCTTGACTGTATGGTTCGCAGATTAGCAAAATTTAGAGTTGAATGTTAGAATGAATCCAGGAAGGAAGCTTCCTGGATTTTTTATATGAAAGGCGGTTGAATAATGAAACTCGGATCGCATGTCAAGATGCGCGGCAAGGAGATGTTTCTGGGATCCGCAAAAGAAGCGGCGTCGTATGGAGCAGATGCCATGATGGTTTATACAGGTGCACCGCAAAACACTGTCAGAAAAGACTTGTCTGTGATGAGAATCGAAGAAGGAAGGAAATATATGGAAGATCACGGCATTGAAGAAGTAGTCGTGCATGCGCCATATATCGTCAATCTTGGCAATAACAAAGATCAGGACAAATATGAATTTGCAATCGAATTTTTGGCGAACGAACTCAAGCGGGCAGATGCGCTCGGAGCAAAACAGGTCACGCTTCATCCCGGAGCTCACGTCGGCCTTGGAGCAAAGGCTGCCATCGAAAACATTGCGCACGGGCTGGATGAGGCGCTGAAAGCGTCAAAAGACGTCAGCGTTGCGTTGGAGACGATGGCGGGCAAAGGAACGGAAATTGGGCGAACGTTTGAAGAACTGGCCGAAATCATTGATAAATGCAGTGAAAACGACCGCCTGAGCGTTACGTTCGATACCTGTCACGCAAACGATGCCGGTTATGACGTCAAAAACGGCTTTGATGACGTTTTGAGTGAATTTGATCGAATAATCGGGCTGAAGAGACTGAAAGTCGTTCATCTCAACGATTCAAGGAATGAATGCGGCGCTCATAAGGACCGGCACGCAAACATCGGTTTTGGAACAATCGGCTTCGATTCCTTGAATTATATTGCCCATCATCCACAGCTGGAAGACGTACCGAAAATTATGGAAACGCCATACGTCGGAGAAGACAGGAAGAATTCGTTTGCACCGTACGCATATGAGATTGCAATGCTCAGGAAACAGGCTTTTAATCCGGAGATGCTGGAGAAGATAAAGGAAAACCAGGGTTCTTTGTAAAAGAAATGCATGCCGAAAAAAACCGCCACACAAAATGCGTGACGGCTTTTTTGACCTCTAATGATGTCTTTGAATGCGAAATTGAATTTTACGCGAAATCAGTCCTCGTTTTCTTCGAGACTTTCCGTAATGAGAGTTGCGGTTTCTTCAATCGACTTGTTGGCAACATTGATGATCGGGCAGCCGAGTTTCTTGTAGAGATCCATGGCAAAGTCGAGCTCGGCCTGAATATTGTCCATATTGGAATAATTCGTATCAGGATTCAGGCCGTAGGAAATCATGCGCTCTCTTCTGATATTGTTCAAAATTGACGGATCATTGGTCAGGCCGAAAATCTTCTTTGGGTCAACTTGATAAATCTGGTCAGGAATGCGAGTCTTCGGAACCAGCGGAAGGTTGGCAACTTTATAGCCGCGATTTGCGAGGAACAAGGACAAGGGCGTTTTGGAAGTTCTTGAAACGCCCAGAAGGACGATGTCTGCTTTCAGGAAACCTGACGGATCCTTGCCGTCGTCGTAAGTTACGGCAAATTCGATGGCTTCAATGCGCTTGAAGTATTCGTGATCAGTGTTGTGATTGATTCCGGCTTTATGAAGTGGTTCGTCTCCGGTACGCCTTGCCAGAAGATCAATGATGCCACTTAATGCATCGATGACTGCAAGATTGTTTTCCTTGCAGTAGCTGTTTGCAAAAGCCGAAAGTTCATTATCTGAAAAAGTGTGCACTATAATCGCATTTTCACGTGTGGCTTTATGCAAGATACCCGTCAGAATCGAAATCGTTTTGATCAGTGGATAGCGATGAACCTTAAAAGCTGCTTTCGGAAATTGAACGATGGCCGCCTGAGCGAGGTTGTTGCCCGTTTCGCCAAGGGAATCGGAAATAATATAAACATTGATTACGTTGTCGTTTGACATAGGGTGTCTCTCCTTTCGGTAAACGCTTTCTTTAACTCTATTATACTATATTTGCCGGAATTATTCATCAAAATAAATAAATTTTGCTAAATAAATTAAGAAGTTGTTAAAGTTATATTGACGCGATATTCTCATTTATGTATAATGAAAAGGAACTGTTGATGTTTGTGATATACAAAATAGACAATAAGACGGTTACATTTAAGCTCGGAGGGAGGGAAACAACCATGTCAAAGACAGTCGTTCGTAAAAACGAATCTCTTGATGACGCTCTTCGTCGCTTCAAACGTTCCGTTTCAAAAACAGGTACTTTGCAAGAATATCGGAAACGTGAATTTTACGAGAAGCCAAGTGTAAAACGTAAGAAAAAGTCCGAAGCAGCAAGAAAGCGCAAGAACAAGCGTCGTTTCTAGTTTCTAGAGGAGGCAGGTTGTGATGAGTTTATTGGATTCATTGCAAAAGGATATGGTTGCAGCCATGAAGGCCAAGGACAGGAATCGTTTGAAGACTGTTCGAATGCTTAAAGCTGCAGTTCAAAATGAGCAGATCAGCGTTGGACATGATTTGACTCCTGACGAGGAAGTCGGCGTGTTATCTCGTGAATTGAAGCAACGTAAGGATTCTCTTGAAGAATCGAAAGCTGCTGGACGTGACGATTCAGTCCGGGAACTTGAGGACGAAATCGCAGTTGTGCAAGGCTATATGCCTGCTCAATTGAGTGCAGACGATGTAAAGGCCGTTGTTGAAGAAACAATCAAAGCGGTTGGGGCAACGTCTAAGGCTGATTTCGGCAAAGTCATGGGCGCCGTGATGCCTAAGCTCAAAGGCAAGGCTGACGGCAAGCTGATTAACGCCACGGTTAAGGAACTGCTCGGTTAACGGGTGTCCTGGAGCCAGGGAAGAAATTCCCTGGCTTTTTTTGTCTGCGGTTTGCTAAAATGGCTTACGATAAGTATAATACATATAGGTGAGAATCATATTTCAAAGAAGCAGCGGCCGATTCGGTGTCTGGAAGGCTCAATGTGCTCATTTCCAGGACGACTCTGCCGCGGCAAAAGGGGTGCTCTTATTTGTCAGAAGGAACCGTAATTGAAGAAGAATTTACGCTTGCTGATCCGCAGATGGCAGTTTCGCTTTTCGGAATCAATGATGCTTATTTGAAGCTGATTGAAGAAGGAAAAAACGTTATCGTCAGCTCTTTCGGAGATCATGTCAAGATCAAGGGCAGTCAGGATGACGTTTCGGAAGCGAAGGAAATTTTCGGGCAGCTGGCTGAACTTTTGAAAAAGGGCGTTACGATCAGCGATGCTGACGTCGTTTCGGCGATGACGATGGCCGAAAAGGGAACGCTGGAGTACTTTCAGGATCTTTATACGGATACTTTGGTCAAAGATCGCAAAGGCCGGAGCATTCGCGTAAAGAATTACAGCCAACGTCAATACGTTCAGGCAGTCAGGCATAACGATCTTGTCTTTGGAATCGGTCCTGCCGGAACGGGGAAGACGTATCTGGCCGTCGTGATGGCAGTTGCGGCATTGAAACGGCATGAAGTCGAACGGTTGGTGCTGACGCGACCCGCAGTCGAGGCCGGAGAATCGCTTGGCTTTCTTCCGGGAGATCTGAAGGAAAAGGTTGATCCTTATCTGCGTCCGATTTACGATGCGTTGAATTCGATTCTTGGTGCGGAACATACTGAAAGATTGATTGAGCGCGGAATCATCGAAATTGCTCCTTTGGCTTACATGCGCGGACGGACGCTTGAGAATGCCTTCGTGATTTTGGATGAAGCGCAGAATACGACAAGGGCGCAGATGAAGATGTTCTTGACGCGTCTTGGCTTTGGGTCGAAAATGATTGTCAATGGCGACAAGACGCAAATCGACCTGCCCGCCGGACATAAGCAAAGCGGACTTGTCGATGCGGAGAATGTGTTAGGCAGTCTTCCGCATATCGGTTTCGTTCATTTTGATGCCGCTGACGTCGTGCGGCATCCTGTCGTTTCGGAGATTATCAGTGCCTATGAAAAGCATAATAAAATAGAAAATGAGGACTAGCATCAATGGATTTGGAAATTTATGACGACACGAAGAATGTTCCTGAGGAAAGAATCAAACTGATTGAAGATATTTTGAACTTTGCGGGCAGCTTTCTCAAGCTTCCCGAAAATACGGAAATGTCGGTCACTTTGATGGACAATGACCATATTCATGAAATCAATAAGAAATATCGCGGAGTCGACAAACCAACGGATGTCATCAGCTTTGCAATCGAAGAAGACGATCCCGACGAAACCCCGATTATTTTGCCTGAAGGTGAGGAGTTCGACATTCCCAAAAATATTGGCGACATCATGGTTTCGATGGATAAGGTCAAAGAACAGGCCGAATATTTGGGACATTCGGAGGAGCGTGAACTAGGCTTCCTGGTTGTTCACGGATTTTTGCATTTGAACGGATACGACCACATGAAGGAAGAAGACGAAAAGGAAATGTTTGGTCTTCAACGAGAGATTCTTGACGCCTATGGGCTTACGAGATAGCAAGAAACGTTCAAAGTTCGTTAGCCGTTGGAAAAACCGTCACTTTGTCAGCTCTTTCAAATATGCGGTAGAGGGACTGGTGACAGCTTATCGTGAGGAACGCAATCTGCGTTTTCATGTTGGCTCGGTGATTGTGGTCGTAATCATGGGGGGGCTGTTTCATGTTTCGGCAAACGAGTGGCTTTGGCTTTTATTGAGCATATTTTTTGTTTTGGCAAGCGAGGTTTGGAATACGGCGATTGAAAATGCCGTTGATCTCGCCAGTGAATATAAGAAGCATCCCCTGGCCAAGAAAGCAAAGGATACTGCTGCAGGCGGAGTGCTTTTGGCAGCTGTGTTTTCGGTGATTGTCGGTGCGGTTATTTTTGTGCCTAAAATCTGGGGATTGCTGTTTTAGATTAATGAATGTGAGGAAGAAAATCTTTGGATAACAAATTTCATTCAGGCTTTATTGCCATATTAGGGCGTCCCAACGTCGGGAAGTCAACTTTTTTGAATCGGATTATCGGCCAGAAAATTGCCATCATGAGCGATAAGGCTCAAACCACGCGCAACAAGATTCAAGGAATTTATACGACTGATGATGCTCAGATTGTTTTCATTGATACGCCGGGTATTCATAAGCCGCAAAGCCGTCTGGGCGATTTTATGGTCGAATCGGCTCTTTCAACGTTAAATGAGGTTGATGCGGTGATTTTTATGGTAAATGCAGAGCAGAGGCGCGGCCGTGGCGATGACTTCATCATTGAGCGTCTCAAGAACGTCAGGAAACCAATCTATCTGGCAATCAACAAAATTGACCGGATTCATCCGGATCACCTTCTGGAAGTGATGGACGACTACCGCGGAGCACTGGATTTTAAAGACGTGTTCCCGATTTCTGCGCTTCAGGGCAATAATTGTCAGGAGTTTATCGATACGCTGATCAAGGACCTGCCTGAAGGTCCGCAATACTACCCGACGGATCAGGTTACGGATCATCCGGAAAGATTCATTGCCGGCGAACTCATCCGCGAAAAAGTCCTGGAACTTACAAGGGAAGAAGTTCCGCATTCGGTTGCGGTCGTTGTCGACCGAATCAAGCGCCGCAATGAGGAAAAGATTTTGATTCAGGCCACGATTATCGTTGAACGCGCGAGTCAAAAGGGCATCATTATCGGAAAGGGAGGCAAAATGCTCAAGACAATCGGGGTCAAGGCAAGAAAAGACATTGAGCTTATGATGGGCGACAAGGTTTATCTGGAACTTTGGGTCAAAGTCATGCCAAATTGGAAGGATCGCCAGATAGACTTGAGATCGCTTGGATACAAGCAGGACGATTATTGATTTTTGGGCGGAGTTGAAACGAGGTTTTGACTCCGCCGTCTTTAAGGAGGAATCATCGTGGTTTTGCATCAGGGCGAAGAATTTTCAGGCATCGTGGTTTCAAAGAGAGACTACAAGGAAAGGGATCTGCTTGTCAAAATTCTGACGAATCGATATGGCTATAAGACATTTTATATTCGCGGCGCTAAAAAGCGCGGCTTCAGGCTTGGTGCAATCATTCTGCCCTTTTCGCACGGGCGATATCTCGGCAGCATCAATGATGACGGGCTGTCATACCTCAGTGCCGGAAAGGAAATTGATCAATATCAGAATATCTTTAACGATATCATGCTGAATGCCTATGCGTCATATGTACTGGGCCTGGGAGAAGCAGCAGTCAGGGATGACTGTATTTTGTCAGCTCAGTGGTACAGAAAAATTGAACGGGCGCTGCAGCTGATTGATCAGGGCTTTAATCCTTTGGTTATTGTAAGCATCATGGAAATCCAGATGCTGGAACTTTTTGGCGTTGCTCCTGAATGGCGCTTTTGTGCGGTTTGCGGAAATCAGCGCTCTTCTTTTGACTATTCCGAAAGTTATGGAGGAATTCTTTGCAAAAATCATTGGCATCTTGATCAAAATCGTCTGCATCTTGATGAAAAGACGATGTACTTCTTACGCTATTTGTCTGATATTGACCTGGACGTTTTGAAAAGCATCAATCTCAGCGAAGAAACGAGCATGAACATCAAGAGGGCACTCGACGTGATTTATGACGATCAAGTCGGACTGTACGTTCCAGCTAAGAAGTTCTTGAATGAAATGACTTCTTTTGACTTTGTCCTTGAAAAAGGACTTGACAAAACTGAATAATTAAACTATTCTAAGGTCAATCGAATAGAAAGACGTTGAGAAAAGAAAGTCGGCGACGTGTCATGCCAAGCGAGTCTGAGAAGGTGTGAGCAGATGATGACTGTCGTTTGACTGGCGCTTTTTGAGTCTTGACGAAATTAAGCTGCTAGGCAAAACTAGAAGTAGGGTGGAACCGCGATTTGCGAAAAGTCGTCCCTATGTGACCACAGGCGTCGCATAGGGACTTTTTTTATGCGATTGAGCTGGTTGTTTTCGCAATAAATTTTTAGGAGGACTTTGCCTTATGGCTAAAAAATTAGCGATGCAAGACATTATTTTGACCTTGCAACAATTCTGGGCTAAGCAAGGCTGCATGCTCATGCAGGCTTACGACAATGAAAAAGGTGCCGGAACGATGAGCCCGTACACGTTTTTACGTGCAATCGGACCTGAACCGTGGAACGTTGCTTACGTTGAACCGTCACGTCGTCCGGCTGACGGACGTTATGGGGAAAATCCCAACCGTTTATTTCAGCACCACCAATTTCAGGTGATCATGAAACCGAATCCTTCAAATATCCAGGATCTTTACCTTGATTCGCTCAAGTCCCTGGGAATCGATTCCAGGGAACACGATATTCGTTTTGTCGAGGACAACTGGGAAAATCCTTCAATGGGATGCGCCGGAGTAGGCTGGGAAGTCTGGCTTGACGGGATGGAAATCACTCAGTTTACCTATTTCCAACAGGTCGGCGGTTTGGAAGTCCGCCCCGTTGCCGTTGAAGTAACGTATGGACTTGAAAGGCTTTCGTCTTACATTCAGGAAGTCAACTCGGTCTTTGATCTTGAATGGGCCGACGGCGTCAAATACGGCGACATCTTTAAAGAACCGGAATATGAGCATTCAAAATACGCTTTTGAGGAAAGCAATCAGGAAATGCTTTTGAAAATGTTTGATACGTATGAAACGGAAGCGAAAAAGCAGATCGCAAACGGCCTGGTTCACCCGGCTTATGATTATATCCTGAAATGCAGCCACACGTTCAACCTGCTGGATGCCCGCGGTGCTGTTTCGGTTACAGAACGTGCCGGCTATCTTGCTCGAATTCGCAACATGGCCAAGTCAGTCGCCAAGGCGTTTATTGAAGAACGCAGGAAACTTGGCTTCCCGCTCATTAAAGATGAAAAGCTGCGTCAGGAATTGCTGAAGGAGGATAAATAATGGCACATAATTATTTGCTTGAGATTGGTCTGGAAGAAATTCCGGCACATGTCGTCACGCCAAGCATTAATCAGCTGGTTGAACGCATGACCTCCTTTTTAAAGGAAAATCGTCTCAGTTTCGAGAAAATAGAAGCATACTCAACACCGCGTCGTTTGGCGCTTAAGGTTATCGGTCTTGCCGACAGGCAGGAAGACATCGAGGAACTGGCCAAGGGACCTGCAAAAAAGATTGCCTATGACAATGAAGGTAACTGGTCGAAGGCTGCTCAGGGATTCGCACGCGGACAAGGCGTGAGCGTCGATGAACTGTTCTTCCAGGAGTTAAAGGGTGTTGAGTACGTCTACGTCAAGAAATTCATTGCCGGCAAGTCCGCAAAGGAAGTATTGACGTCTGTAAAGGAAGTCGTAATGGGGATGAAATTCCCGACGATGATGCGTTGGGGGTCAAATGACTTTGAGTACGTCCGGCCGATTCGATGGATTGTTTCATTGCTTGATGACGAGATTGTCTCCTTTAAGGTTCTGAAACTTGAAGCCGGCCGGAAATCACAGGGGCACAGATTTCTGGGAAAAGAAGTCGAAGTAAGGAATGCGGATGCATATCCTGAATGCTTAAAGCAGGAAATGGTTATTGCTGATGCCGGGGAACGCAGGGAACTCATCATGACTCAGATTGAGGAACTTGCCAAGAAGAATTCGTGGAACATTGTCGTTGATCCCGATCTTTTGGAAGAAGTCAACAACTTAGTTGAATACCCGACTGTTTTTGCCGGTTCCTTCGATGAAAAGTATCTTTCTGTTCCGGATGCAGTCTTAATTACTTCAATGAAGGACAACCAGAGATATTTCTACGTCGAAGACTCTGATGGCAAACTTTTGCCGCACTTCGTTTCCGTAAGAAACGGCAACGATGCTTATCTCGAAAACGTCGTTTCAGGCAATGAAAAGGTGTTGACGGCTCGTCTTGAAGACGCCAGGTTCTTCTATGAAGAAGACCAGAAGCAGACAATTTCAGAGTATGTCGAACGTCTGAAAAAGGTCATGTTCCATGATAAAATCGGGACGATTTATGAAAAGATGGAGCGTGTCGCTTTGATTGCGGCTTATCTTGGCAAGCATCTCGGGCTCAATGAGACGCAGCTTGCAGATTTGAAGCGTGCTGCAATGATCTACAAATTTGATCTTGTAACCGGAATGGTCGGCGAATTTTCTGAGTTGCAGGGCGTGATGGGCGAGATCTACGCTTCCCTGTTCGGCGAGACGGATTCCGTTGCTTCCGCAATGCGTGAAGAGTACATGCCGACGAGTTCTGAAGGAGCCCTTCCTGAATCAACGATTGGGGCGGTTCTTTCGGTTGCAGACAAGGCTGACAGCATTCAGGCATTCTTTTCTGCAGGAATGATACCGAGCGGTTCGAACGATCCGTATGCCTTAAGGCGTCAAGCTCTTGGAATCGTCAGAATCGCGCTTGACAAGGGATGGAAATTGTCTGTTCCTTTGTTGCATGAGGCAATCATGTTCTCATTCAGGGAACGCAGCGATCTTTATGCGAATATCAATCCTGAAAAGAATTACGCAAACGTTAAGGACTTCATGTTTGACCGCGTTGCTCAAATCATTGGTTCAAACCACGACGTCAGCAGGGATGCCCTGGCTGCTGCTCTTGCAAACAGGGACAATGAGTTCGTTTCGGTTCTTGAAGCTGCAGAAACTCTGACGAAACACGCCTCAGATGATGATTTCAAGGAAACAATCGAAGCTTTGACCCGTGTTTCCCGTTTGGCAGAAAAGGCTGATTTTGAAGATGTCTCGGTCGATGAATCGTTGTTTGAAAACGATGCTGAAAAGAAGCTCCATGATGCATGTGAAAAGGCTCAAACAGGTTATTGCTGCAAATCATACGAGGACAAGTATCAGTCCCTGCATGGTTTGAAGGGCGCAATCAGCGAATACTTCGATGCGACGATGGTCATGGCTGACGATGAAAAGGTCAAGCACAATCGTTTGAGTCAGCTTGTTCTGCTCAGCAATCTGACAAGCGCCTTCGGTTCGCTTGAAG
>NZ_DAIUCE010000064.1:0-11025 GCF_036846325.1 Ligilactobacillus sp.
AGATCGTAAATCTCCATTGCGGCAAGGTCAATATCGTCGAATTCAAATTTTTGCTTTGAAGCAATTTCTTCAAGCGTATAGGTTTCGGTAGCAGGATCAAACGTCACAAAGCCGCGTTCTTCACCGTCCTTTTCAAAACGACGCGAAGACACTTCGTTTCCTTCGCTATTTGACATTGCATCCAAGCGCTTGATGATTGCTACAAGTTGTGAATTTTCCATAGTAGACTCTCCTCGTTTTCAAATTATCAGCCATCACTTTGGCTTACCGATTATTATTTTAGCAAATTTAAGCCTAACATACACGCATTATCACAAGTTTTATGAAAAACTTTGCGAAAGCTAATAAAAAACGCCCTGAAGCTAGAAAACTTCAAGGCGGTATTTAATCTTCTGCTTTGATCTTGACAGGCTTGACTGCCAAGGCACCGATCCCAGCAAAAATTACGAAATAATAAGTGACCGCACGCCATAGAAGCATTGCTAAAACCAGTTTCCCGTGACCCGAAATAAACGTCGAGAACACCATCGAAAAGCTGAGTTCTGCCCCGCCTGCCCCACCGGGAATCGGAAAAAGCGAAATAATCATCACAATCAGAACATGCATCGTCATCACAAGCAAAACATTGACATGGGTTACGCCAAGAGAGAGCAAAATAAAGTACGGAATCAGATAGTAGAAGAAAAGCTGCACCAGAGTCAAAAGCGAAATCTTGATCAAAAGTCCCCAGTCTGCCCGAAGCCTCAAACTCTCTTCATAAAACGAATCAATCTTATCGTCGACGCTTCCTTTAATTTTTTCCAGGCGTTCATCATTTAAAAACAAACTCAGCGGCCTGATCATCACTCTGACCATCTTTTTCGTAAAATCATACCAATACATGATCATGATTAAGCTTGCGATAACAGCAAAATGAATTAGAAATCCAAATATTATCAGCATTGACAACACGTGCAGCTTATCGGCAATAAAACGAAAGCCAATCAAAATACAAACGATAAAATTCACGACGATCATTGACTGATAAACGACGAATTTCATCAACAGCATTGAAGTCGCACGCCCGGCGTCAACTCCTGACTGCATCAACGCAAACAATTGCGCCGGCTGACCGCCAGTTGAAAACGGCGTAATTCCGTTAAACAACAATTCAATCATCGGAACTCTGATTGCATCCCGCATCGGATAACAAGGAAGATGCTGCTGAACCAGAATTTTAACGATAAGCGCTTCAAAAACAACTGACAGAGCCATCGACAACACTGCGACCATGGCCCACGACCATTTCAATCCTTGAAGATCACGAACAAGCTCCTCATATGAAACTCCTTTCAATGATGCATAGCAAATCAACGCACCAATCGCGACCATGATACAGATCATAATTTTGTTTTTCCTTGTCATTTCATGTTTTTTCTAGCCTGGCACTCATAATACCGCTGCCAGATTGCCGCTAGCCTTTCTTCGGAATATTCGTTTGAAACGTCTTGCGCAAATCCTTTCAACTCGTCCATTCTTTCCGGTGAAGAAACAAGATTCGTCAACTTTTCATCCATTTCGTCAAAATCCCTGCACGGCTCGTACTTGCCCGAAATAATCGAATGATACAACGGCAGGTCGCGCAGCATGACGGGCGTATTCGTGCTGCACGCTTCAAGAACGCTCATCGGAAAAAGCTCATTGAACGAAGGAAGCAAAAACAAATCTGCCATATTGTAATACTCATTCATTTGGCTTCTGTCGACGATTCCCGGAAAATAAAGGTTTTCCGGCGGATTGTCCATGACTTTTTTCAATTCTTCGTAACCATCCGTCATCTTTCCAAACGAAAAACCGCCGACCCAGACAAATTTTAATTCGGGATGACGCATGGCCAACTCAATGAAATCAAAAACGCCCTTTCTTTCCTGAAGCTGTCCGACTCCGATAACGACGAAATCATCCTCAGAAATGTTCAGACGTTTCCTCAAGCGAATTTTATCAGAGTCTTCCATCTCGTAAAATTCATTCGCCGAAACAAAATTCGGAATATAGGTGATCTTATCTTCAGAAATTCCGTATGCGCTTAATTTAGGAATGAAACTGGGATTCACCACGACGATTGCATCCATTTTCCTGTAAAATGCAATCACGTATCGATAAAATATGCCTTTAAACGGCTGAGGAATTCTCAAGCTGCCTTCAAGCGTCTCAGGCAGAAAATGAACATATCCGATTCTGATTCCGTGTCCCGGACGCATCGTCGAAAGGTAAAAAAGCGGATCAATCGTATGGTAGTGACTGATATCTGCTTTTCCGAATTTATTAATTGAAATTTTCATGCTGTCGGCATGATGCTCTTCAAGCAATCGAATCAGCTCAAGGTATGCGCTGCCAACTCCCTGACCCTTGACCTTCGTTGCCGATGAGAACATGTGTATATCAAGCATAGTTAATAAACCCCTTATCTTGCCTGTGCTTTATATTTTTCAGATTTCGAATACATTTCAAGGCATTCGGCATAATATTCAACAATCCTTTTTCCGAACAAATCAGCTGAAATTTCACGCAATTTATTCAATCTTGGAGTTTCATCACTGTATTCCTCAGGATTCTTCAAATATTCAACCGTTTTTTCAACGCACTCGTCCTGGTCTCCAAACGTCATTCCGATATTCGGATCATCAAACAAGTCATCGGTATACGGACTATGGGTCGTGACGACCTTAAGTCCTGAGGCTACTGCTTCAATATACGTAAGACCTTGAGACTCAGAGACCGACGTTGAAACGAACAGGTCAGCCGCGTGATAATAATCCGTCACCTTATCGTTCGGAATCTCACCAGTAAAGATGACGTCTTTTGAAATGCAGAGTTCCTCCGCTTGACGTTCAAGACTTGTCCTGGCAGGTCCTTCTCCAACAATCATCAATCTTGCCCTGGGAATATCCTTCTTAATCTTGGGAAAGTCACTTAGCAAGCGGTCAATGTCCTTTTCAAAGGCCAGGCGACTCAGCGTCAATATCAGCGGCGTATTGGGTGAAATACTGTATTTCGCACGAATGCCGGTCCTGTTTCCTTTTTCAAACCTGGTTAAATCGACTCCGGTCGGAATTATGCTGATCGGTTCCGAAACTCCGTATCCGCGCAGAGTATTTAAAACTCTTTCGCTAGGCGCAACTATGCCGTTCATATTGGAACAAAACGATCTCGTCATGACCTTCACGTGTGATGGCTTCAGAATCTTTCCCTTCGCTACATAATGGAGGTAATCCTCATACATCGTATGGTATGTATGAAGACAAGGGATTTTCAAGTTCTTGGCAACAAACTTCCCAATCAGTCCCATTGAAAATTCAGTCTGTGTATGAATAATATCCAAATTCAGTTCCTTTGCGACCTCATACGCCTGAAACAATCCGCGAACTGCAATTCTCCGATCTGTAAACGAAACAAATGGAATGCTTGTGAAACGAAAAGTGTTTCTTTCATAAATTTTCTTTTCGATTTTAGGATCGGTTGTCGTAAAAATATAAACAGTATGCCCCATACGCTCAAGCTGATTTCGAAGTGTTGCAATTGATGTTCCAACACCGCTAACCTGCGGATAAAAGGTATCCGTAAATATCCCAATATTCACGTAAGTTCCTCCCTTGATACTCTCAGTTAGTCATTTTTTATTATATGTTTTTAAATTAGCAATTGCAATCATTCAACATGGCAAGTTCCGAAATCGGTATAAAATCTTAAAAAACGAGCAGGTTTCCCGAACAAAAAAAGACTGGGAAAATCCCAGCCTTTAAAAATAGTCTTACTTAGTAAATTCCTTTACCAAAGAAACGACTTCATCAACTGTTTCACAATCAGAAACTGCTTTGTCCGCTAATTCTTTCATCTTGTTAGAATCAAGTTTCTTAATCAGACTGCGCGTCTTCAAAATTGAAGTTGCGCTCATTGAGAATTCGTCCAAGCCCAATCCAAGCAACAATGGAACGGCAATTTGATCTCCGGCCATTTCACCGCACATGCCAGTCCATTTGCCTTCTTTATGAGAAGAATCAATAATATTCTTGATCAGACGCAAAATTGAAGGATTGTATGGCTGATAAAGATAGGAAACGCGTTCATTGCCGCGATCAGCAGCCATTGAATATTGAATCAAGTCGTTTGTTCCGATACTGAAGAAATCAGCGTACTTAGCCAACTTGTCCGCGATCATCGCAGCAGCAGGGATTTCCATCATCATCCCTACCTGGATATCATCAGAAACTTCCACTCCGGAAGCAACAAGACTTGCCTTTTCTTCTTCAAAAATTGCCTTGGCATCCTTGAATTCCTGTACGGTCGCAATCATTGGGAACATGATTGCCAAACGTCCGTACTTGGATGCGCGAAGCAATGCCCGAAGCTGCGTACGGAAAATGTCCTGACGATTAAGGCAGATACGAATAGCACGGTAACCCAGGAACGGGTTTTGTTCTTCAGGAAGCGGAAGATAAGGAAGTTCCTTATCACCACCGATATCCATTGTACGAACGACAACCTGCTTGCCGTTCATGCCTTCAAGAGCTGCCTTGTATGCTTCATACTGTTCGTCTTCTGTAGGAAGTTCATTCGAATTCATGTAAAGAAATTCTGAACGGAACAGACCAACGGCCTCAGCGCCATTATCATTTGCACCCGAAACGTCATCAGGCGTACCGATGTTTGCACCAAGCAGCACTTCCTTGCCATCGGCAGAAACGGACTTGGCGTCCTTGAGACGAGCCCATTCTTCTTTTTGTGCGGCAAAATCGGCCGCTTTTTGCTTATAATCAGCAAGTTCGGCATCCGTTGGGTCAATCAATGCATCACCGTTAATACCATCGATGATAACCATTTCGCCTTCCTGAATATCCGTTGTCGCAGATCCGGAACCGACTACGGCAGGGATTTCAAGCGTACGCGACATGATTGCCGAATGAGAAGTACGGCCGCCAATATCAGTAATGAAGCCCTTGACGTAGTTACGATCAAGCTGAGCCGTGTCAGAAGGCGTCAGGTCATGCGCAACAATTACGACTTCTTCTTGAATAAGCGCCGGATTAGGCAAGGTAACACCAAGCAAATGACTCATGATGCGCTTTGTGACATCGCGGATGTCACCTGCGCGCTCTTGCATGTAAGCATTGTCGGTCATAGCTTCAAACATTCCGATAAACATATCGGTTACGCTCTTCAAAGCTGCTTCGGCATTAACCTTTTCATTCTTGATCTTATCCTTGATCTGTCCGAGAAGTTCAGGATCAGCCAAGATCGTCAAGTGAGCTTCAAAAACCTGTGCCTCTTCTTCGCCCAGGTTTTCCGTTGCCTTCTGCTTGATAAGTTCAAGTTCGCTCTTTGATGCTTCAACGGCATCATCTAAACGCTTAATTTCAGCTTCAGGATCGTCAATGCTTGTTTCAGAAAATGATAAATCGGGTTGTACAAGCATATAAGCCTTAGCAGCTGCAATCCCATCACTAGCTGCAATCCCTTTTAACATTTTCGTCATTATTCAGCAAGTCCTTCCTTAGCCATTGTATCAGCGATAGCAGCAATTGCTTCTGCTTCGTCTCCGCCTTCTGCAGAAATCGTGATGTCGGCATTTTGACCAACGCCCAGTGACATAACGCCCATGATTGACTTCAAGTTAACTGACTTGCCTTGGTATTCCAAAGTGATGTCAGAGTTGAACTTGCTTGCAGCCTGTACCAAAAGCGTAGCCGGGCGTGCGTGAATACCTGTTTCTGCGATTACGTGAAAATCTTTCTTTTCCATTGTGGATCATGCTCCTTTGAGTTATAAAATGAAATTTGGACCGTACGTCTTGTGAAAACGGATGAAAAACAAAATCGTCACCCATAATACCGTTTTCATTAGTGCTAATAAAAACTAACAAGAACGCACTGCCCCTATAAGCCATATGATATCATGTTTTTAGAAGTTAGACAAGTTTTTGTTGGTATCATTACGACTAATTTATTTTTTTAACTGATTCTCAGAACTCATCACCTTTGTCATAGTGGTAAATCGCTCCTCCGCCCCGTTTGGCCTCGCCAATTACTTTTTTTCTGAAGTTCGAGTCCATAAAGACTTTTTGAAAATCCATAAACTCTTCCTTTGTCACTTCAAACGTTTCAATTTTGCCGTCATGCAAATCGTTTAACAGCTTTTCATAATCTCTTGCCATGAAACATGCCTCCGTTCATGCTGATTTCAACATATTATAACATATCCGGATCATTTTGCTTGCGATTTGAAATTACCATAGTATAATTGAAGATATAAAAGGTCAAAGTTGGTCAAAAGCTTTGTATTCCATGAAAGGTCGTGAAACATTTGCTATGTCAAAATTGTCATAAGAACCCAGCAACAATTCACTTAACAACAAGCATCAATGGTCACCAAACGGCAATTGACCTTTGCTCTGAATGCTATGGTGAATTTCGCGAGCGCTCAAACAGATCTCAGAATCAACCGTTGCAAGATCCCTTTGGCTTCAATTCTCTTGACGATCTCTTCAAGGCAATGGCCCAAAGAAATCAGCCAAATCAAAATCAACGGCAATCCGCTCCGCGAGACGCACCGGGCGGAAACGGTGACACCATTCTTGGTAAGTTCGGATTGGATTTGACTGAAGAAGCCAGAAACGGTCGCATCGATCCCGTTATCGGCCGCGACAAGGAAATAGCCCGCGTCATCGAAATCTTAAATCGCCGTACCAAAAACAATCCCGTTCTGATTGGCGAAGCAGGCGTTGGCAAAACAGCCGTTGTCGAAGGATTGGCTCAAAAGATCGTTGATGGCGACGTACCACAAAAACTGCTCGATAAACGCGTTATCCGACTTGACGTTGTTTCGCTTGTCCAGGGAACAGGATATCGCGGTCAATTCGAGGAACGAATGCAGCAGCTGATGAGCGAACTGAAACGTGATCAAAATACGATCCTCTTCATCGATGAGATCCACGAAATCGTCGGAGCAGGCGACAGCGAGGGCCGCATGGATGCGGGAAACGTTTTAAAGCCTGCCCTTGCTCGCGGTGAGCTTCAACTCGTCGGTGCAACGACGCTGAATGAATACCGCTCAATCGAAAAAGACGCCGCCCTGGCCAGACGACTTCAACCGGTGCGCGTTGACGAGCCTTCAACTGCCGAGACCATCGAAATTCTAAAGGGAATCAAGCCAAAATACGAGGCTTATCATCACGTAAAATACACTGAAGAAGCAATTAACGCCGCTGTTTTGCTGTCATCGCGCTATATTCAGGACCGTTTCCTGCCCGATAAGGCTATCGATTTGCTGGATGAGGCAGGATCAAAAAAGAATTTGACGATTCATGCGGCTGATCCAAAAGTTCTTGACGACAAGATTTCACATGCCGAAGCAAACAAACAGGCGGCTCTTAAAGAGGAAGATTACGAAAAAGCCGCCTATTACAGAGATCAGGTCAACAAATTCACGGAAATGAAACAGAATTCCGTTTCTGAAGAAAATGCTCCGGTTGTCTCCGATAAAGACATGGAAGCAATCGTTGAGGAAATGACTCAAATTCCTGTCGGTGAATTGAAGGAAAAAGAGCAAAATCAATTGCGCAACCTTGCCGATTCCTTGAAAAAACACGTTATCGGTCAAGATGAGGCAGTAACCAAAACGGCCCGTGCCATCAGAAGAAATCGCGTCGGCTTCAATAAGTCGAATCGTCCAATCGGAAGTTTCCTGTTTGTCGGACCAACAGGGGTTGGCAAGACCGAAACGGCCAAGCAGCTGGCAGAGGAACTGTTTGGATCCAAAGATTCCATGATTCGTTTCGATATGAGCGAATACATGGAAAAATTCTCGGTTTCAAAACTTATCGGATCTCCTCCAGGATACGTCGGATATGAAGAAGCCGGTCAATTGACCGAACAGGTACGCCGTCATCCGTATAGCCTGATTCTGCTGGATGAAATTGAAAAGGCTCATCCCGACGTCATGCACATGTTCCTGCAAATCCTTGATGATGGACGTCTGACTGATTCCAAGGGCCAGACAGTCAGCTTCAAAGATACGATTATCATTATGACAAGCAATGCCGGAAGCGGAGATTCCGTCATCAATGTCGGCTTCGGCGCCGAAGCCAATGGGACGACCAACTCGATTCTGGACAAACTGAGTCGATATTTCAAGCCTGAATTCTTGAATCGTTTCGATGACATCATCGAATTCAACGCCCTTTCCAAGGAGGATCTTGGCAAAATCGTTGATTTGATGCTTCAAGACGTAAATAAGATGCTGCGGGAAAAGCAAATGTCATTATCCGTAACGCGTCCCGTATGCGACAAGCTCGTTGAATTAGGCTATGATAAGAAAATGGGAGCAAGACCATTGCGCAGAACGATTCAAGAGCAGATTGAGGACAAGGTTACGGACTTTTGCCTTGATCATCCGTCCGTCAAAGACTTTGCAGCCAAAATCGAAAATAATCAGATTGTCATAGCAGAAAGTACAGCTAAATCATAACATCTGACAAATATCTGATTTTAAAAAGAGTCTCAGTATTTTTTAATTATTGAGCTCTTTTTTATTTAGTATTTCACAAAAATAACGTATAATAAAGGTATATGAGAGGACTGTATAATAAATTTAGGAGGAATTTACCATGCAATTAATTGACGTAACCAACAGTTATGCGCGTAAAATCCGTCGCGAATTGATGAACACGCCCGTTCACTTCATTAAGGTCTTTACCCTGGGCAATTCAAAAGTTGTTTTTAAAAAGAAGAACGATGACGCCGAAATCATCATTTCAAACAAGCTTCGACCGATTACGGAAAAGGAAATAGAATTCGTCAAGGAACATCTTTTAGGTGAAAAAGCCAAGCAGGCGTTGATCACGGCACGGAAAAACATCACTGAAATCAGCTTGAAGAACCGCAAATAAATCTGTCATCAGACGGGGAAACCCGTCTTTTTTGTGGAATTGTTTCAAGTTGCTTGATATAATTGAACTATGCTTAATGGTTGAAAGGTGGGAGTTTGATGTCTTTAGGAACATACTTTAAAAGAATTTTCAATCGAAACGTTCGAAGATCGCGTTTTGCAAAAAAGCATACCGCACCGGACGTCACCATGATTAATCAAGTTCCTCCAGCAGAAGATTCTGTCTTCGTATCAGCTTCCGAACCGGAAACAAGTTCCCCTGAAACTTCCTCTAAGCCGGATTCGACCATTATCATCATTTATCAGGACGAAAATCACCATGCGCTTCAATCTCCGGAAATAATCTCCGGGAATCGCGGTGAAAAACTTAAAGTAACGTTTAAGGAATTCGAAAATTTCGACTTGATTAAAATTACAGGATTCACCTCGGTTTTTTCAATGGAATATGGTGCAATTACTCTAACCTATCGTAAAAAAAACGCAGGGCTGGTTTGGATTTTCTGTCAGGACATGGACGACAGACACTTTCTTCAAAAACCTGTTTTCATCAGCGGTGGTTTAAATGATGAATATGCACTGAGTTCACCGGCCGTTTTGGGATATTCAGTCAAGCATGCGAGCGGTCCCGTCACTGGATTTTTCAAAGACAGACAGCAAGTCGTAACTTATTACTACCGTCGCGACGAATATGCAGACGTCAGCTATGACATCGGTTTTCTTCGTTTCAAGGATTTTTATTGTTGCTCGGATGCGCCTAATGGTCGCAAGACGCGCGTTATCATCGCCAAAAACACTGTTTGGCAGATTTTTGAGACAATCGAACTCGTTTCGGGTGAAAAATGGCATTGCCTCGGAGGAAACATTTGGGCTTGCTTTGACCATGATCTGATGGAATACAGTTCGGTTCAACCAGAAAAAACCTTAAAACTTGAAAACAGATTTTCAGACTGTATCAGCCTCAAAATCAAAGCCAAGATTGATTTTGTTCCGAATAAGAAACTGTTTCTCTATGATAGGCCGTTTGGCACAAGAATCACTTCCGTTCCTGACGGAAAAATCGTTACTTTGACCGCTCGCCATCGTGAGAACGGCATTATCTGGTTTAAAGTCGGTGACTTGGGTTGGACAATTTTTGAATATTTGAAATTTTGAAAGTGAATTTCACGTTAATAAAGCAGCCAGGAACCTTTTTCAGATTCTTGGCTGCTTTTATCTTTATTCAATCCTGTTCAAGTAAATGTCTTACTTCACATTTATCGTCATGCTTAAGGAAGCCTCAACCATTTCAAATTTGATAATCGTATGTCCGTATACTTTTGTCACGCCCTCTTCTGACATTATTTTTTCAGACACGAGCTTGTCTAATTCCTTGTAATCTATCTTATCATTGTCAGGAGTGGCTAAGTCGATGAGTTCCTTAAACAAAGTATCTTCAAGTTTGATGCCGTTATTTTCTATTTCCTTATCATCCCTGTATTGCATCAATACCGTATTGACGCCTGTTGCCTTGGAACGCGAGGAATCCAGTGCCAGACATAACACGCCATGCGAATAATGATTTTGAGTCGTTATCGTATCGTCATAAATGATATTGTTTACGCCCCGATAACCTTTTATGTCATATGAAACCTTGTCTTCAGTTACCGTAGCCCCGTCTTCATTTCCCTTGTTCGGTTCTTCCAGCTTCTCCTTGAAAAACGCCGTAACCTTAGGCCTGATTTCTTCATAATACTTAACCAGTTCAGCTGATGATGATTTTTCCGGTTCTTCATCTCCGTCAGCATCATTTTTATCACCAGACTCTTCCCTGCTCTCCTTTTTCGAAGAAGTTTCATTTTTATCGTTTCTTTTTGCAACCTTTGTTTCAGAACTGTCAGCAGCCTCTTTTTTGGATGATTTACTGCATGCACACGTTGAAAAAGCCAAAATAAAGACTGATAACAACGCAACAACCTTTTTTAACATAACCTTAAAAACCTTCTTTCTGTTGAAAAATCAACATCCCGCTCCATTTAATCAAATCTTCTCGATAATTATGTTCGCTTCCCCCTTTATTTCCATCACGAAGATTTAAACCAACATAAAAATCAGGATTATTAATTT
>NZ_DAIUCE010000065.1:0-10922 GCF_036846325.1 Ligilactobacillus sp.
CTGCATCTTAGACGACACACCGGACATGCATCGTGCCATGGCCTGGTCGGATGCATTTCTGGGCAAGTACGGAAGCATGCTTGAACTGTACCGTCATACGGGAAAGCCGGCGGCAATGCTCGATTTTGAAGGAACAGACCTTAGAACAGCCGGTGATTATGATGAAGAGAAACTGAGCCGGATGGTCCGTTCGGGCAAGGTATTGAGAGAAGAAGAGCTTGGCATGGGAAATCTGCTTGACTTCTTCAGAAGGTACCGGTATGTGCCGTCTGACTTCAAAAAAGGGGAGACATACGGCAAAAGGATTCTTGATTTCTCCAAGGATGCATTTGTCAGAAAGACAAGCAAGTGATTAAGGAGTTGAGAATGTGCGCATGGGAGATGAAATCAAGCGTATTATCTGCGAAACGCTGAAGGCAGAGCCTGGGGACATTCGTGACGTTCATGTTCTGAAGGACGGCATGACCAATGAGTCATTCATGTTCACTGCAGGAAACAGCAGGTATATCATGCGCATTCCCGGTGTTGGGACGGACAGTCTGATCAACAGGGAGTATGAGTATGAGAACTACGCTGTCCTTGCTGGAACGGGCATTGACGACGAACCCCTGTATCTCGATCCGAAGAACGGATACAAGCTGACGAAGTACATTGAGGGATCGCATAACTGCGATGCCCATGATTTCTCCGAGGTCGGACTTTGCATGAACATGCTCAGGAAGTTTCACTTATCCGGATTGAAGGTGAATCATGAGTTCAACCTGTTTGATCAGATTGAGTTCTACGAGTCACTGCGCGGTAGTTCTTCCGTGTATGGTGACTATCAAGAGACAAAGCGCAAGGTGCTTGGACTGAAGGAATATATTGATGCATGTCCCAAGCAGAGAACACTGTGCCACATCGATTCTGTCTGCGACAACTTCCTGATTACGGAAGAAGGCGTCAGGCTGATTGACTGGGAATATGCCGCGATGCAGGATCCGCATGTGGACATTGCAATGTTTGCCGTCTATGCGATGTATGACAGAGAAAAAGTCGACAGACTGATTGACCTTTACTTTGCTGAAGGTTGCCCGGTCAGGACAAGAATCAAGATTTACTGCTACATAGCCGTATGCGGTCTGCTCTGGAGCAACTGGTGCGAATACAAGCACAGTCTGGGCGAGAATTTCGGCGAATATGCCCTGGGACAGTACATGTATGCGAAGGAGTACAGCGTAATTGCAGCGGAAATGATGGAGGAATGCGATGCATCAGATTAAACGTGCGGTGATAATGGCCTCCGGATTCGGGAGCCGGATGAGACCGTTGACGCTGAAGATTCCAAAGCCTCTGGTCAGAGTCAACGGTGTCGCAATGATAGAGACGGTGATAGGCGGGCTGATTGAGAACGGAATCACTGAGATTCACATCGTCACGGGATACATGGCTGAGAAGTTCGGGTACCTGAAGGAACGTTTCCCCGAGGCGGAGATTGATCTGATATATAATCCGTACTATGAGACGTTCAACAACATTTCGTCACTTTACGTGGCACGTGAATTTCTTGACAGCGTGATCATCATCGACGGTGACCAGGTTATTTCAGATGTCAGTATTCTCAGTCCGTGGTTTGAGAGGTCGGGTTACAACAGCGTCCATGTTTCGGACGGAACGGACGAATGGCTTCAGCAGGTCGATGATGAAGGGACTGTTGTCTCCTGCAGCAGAACGGGCGGCAGGTCCGGCTGGCAGCTGTACGGAATTTCCCGTTGGACGAAAGAAGATGCAGGACAGCTGAAATGTGACCTGGAATTTGAGTTTGAGGTCAGAAGAAACTTTCAGGCCTACTGGGACGATGTGGCAATGTTCTGTCATCCCAATCACTACAGGCTCAAGGTTTTTCCGATGAAGAAAGACGCCGTGACGGAAATCGACACAATGAAGGAACTGGCTGAAATTGACAGCAGCTACAGGGGGGAAGATGATGAAGGGAAGGATTGACTGGGTGATAACTCTGGTGCCGTTTACCGCGGTTTTCCTGCTGTGCATGACGTTTTCAGCGTGGCCTTCGGAATCCAACGCAGTTCTTCTGAAAATCAGGCACATGCTTGGTGACACGTTTGGTGTGTGGTATCTTGCCGTCGGTCTGTTCTTCTTTCTTGCATCCCTGTACATTGCCTTTTCAAGGTACGGTGAGATTGTTCTTGGAGACGAGGGAGAAAAGCCGAAGTACGGATTCACCGCCTGGGGGACGATGATGTTCACCTGCGGGCTTGCGGCAGACATTCTTTTCTATTCCTTTTCGGAGTGGATAAGCTATGCGTGTGATCCTCACATCAGGGAGATGGGGACGGTTCAGAACTGGGCAGGCGTCTATCCGCTGTTCCACTGGGGATTCATTCCCTGGAGCTTCTACCTGGTTCTGGCCGTTTCCTTCGGGTTTATGCTTCATGTCAGAAAATGCCGGCGCAGACGTTATTCCGAAGCATGCAGGCCTCTGATTGGAGGGAGGACGGACGGCATCTGCGGGCGGGGCATTGACCTGCTTGCAGTGTTTTCGCTGCTTGCGGGCACGGCGACGACTTTTGGCGTCGCAACACCGCTGATTTCGGAGTTCATAATTCAGATTACCGGTGTTCATGCAGACAGGCTTGCTGTGAACGAAGTCATTTTAATTCTGACGTTCATTACATATACATCGGTTCTGTTGAAGAAGGCAAAGGGAATCAGCAGACTGGCGGATATCTGCGTTCATCTCTTCATGATTCTTCTGGTGTATGTGCTGCTTTTTTCCGGACAGACACGTTACATCCTGGAAACCGGATTTCAGTCATTCGGAACCATGATTCAGAATTTTCCGGAGCTTGCAACGTTCACCGACCCGCTCAGAAAGACTGCATTTCCGCAGAACTGGACCATCTACTACTGGGCCTACTGGATGGTGTGGTGCGTGGCGGCGCCTTTCTTCATCGGAAGCATTTCCAGGGGACGGACGGTCAGGCAGACCATCCTCGGCGGATATGCCTTTGGCGGCGGTGCGACACTTCTGAGCTTCATCATTCTCGGCAACTACTCAATGGGACTTCAGATGAGCGGTGCGGCTGACTTCATCGGGCAGTTCAAGAAGAGCGGCGACATATACGGTGTGATTGTCTCGATAGTGAGGACGCTGCCATGTCCGGAACTTGTAATGCTGCTGGTGGTTGTGACGATGATTGCCTTCTACGCGACATCATTTGACTCGATTGCATACACTGCTTCGTGCTACAGCTACCGGAAGCTTGATGACGGACAGGAACCTTCCATGTTGATTCAGTTCATGTGGTGCGTTCTGCTGATTGTCTTTCCGGTGGCACTGCTGTTTTCAAGAAGCTCGATGGCAAATCTCCAGAGCATCAGCATCATCACTGCATTTCCATTGAGCTTCATTTTGGCTGCAATTGTCGTGAGCTTTCTCAAGGATGCGGGAAATTTCCTGAAGAAGCGTTCAGATTCATAGACAGGTTTCGTTATTATAAGTGCAGGCCTGCAAATGACTTGGATGAAGGCACCGGCGGACAGCTTGAGGGGGAGCTGTTCCGTCCGCTGCCCGTGGTAAGTCAAAATCTGTTGTCACTGGTTTTTGCTGGGAGGGATTTTGATGAGAACATTTGAGTTGAGACTGAATACGCGCTTTGGTAAGTTCAGACAGAAGCTTTGGTTAAAGTATTCATATGGTAAGTTGAAAAAGGAATGAAACGGCAGCTGCAAAGGCGGCAGGCGCATGGCGTCTGTCGCTTTTTATGTATATATATGACTGTACGTTAGCTTAAAAAGAGTGACATTTGTAATTGAAATGTTGGTGTTCATTTTATGTTCGATATTTTTTCATGTTACTTGCATAAAATTGCATGATTATTTGTCCGATAAATTATACGAGAATTAATTCAACAAAATATTATCGAAAGGACGTATCGACATGAAAAACAACACATCACAGACAGGACAACGCTCACTTGGCAAGTGGATAACGGGCATTCTGATTGCCGTCGGTCTCATTCCGCTTGCGGTCATGCTGTTCAGCTCAATCAGCACGACAACTGATGTCCTGATTGAACGCAACAATCTGTCCAAGGAAAGTGCCGTTGATCTTATTCAGGAAGAACGCAATCATCTTCAGACGACTTCTGAAAAGATGCTTAAGAAAATGGCAACCTACCCTGAATTTAAGGAAAGCAAGTTCGACAAGAAGAACCTGGTGCTTGAAATGAAGAAGCTTTGCAATGCAAATGACTCCCTCATTACGGCAACGGTTGCCGATCAGGACGACAACTGCGCAAGCTCCGACAAGCTTCCGGCAGGTTACAGGCCGACGACGCGTGAATGGTATCAGGAAGCTGTTTCCGACATGGGCAGCGTAATCTGGACTCTTCCTTATAAAGATGCCGAAACCGGCATGTATGTCATCACGGCAGCATATGCCTACAAGACAGACAACAACAAGACCCGCGTTGTCAGCACCGACGTTTCGTTTAATGCGATTGAACGTCCGATCGGCAATCTCAAGATCGGTCATACGGGTCGCGTGACGCTTGTTTCAAACGACGGAATTGCGCTTGCCTCAAAGGGCGCAATTGATGACAGTCATTACAGTCGCGGCAACAGTCTGAAAAACGACAAGATGTATCAGGCAATCAAGGCTTCTTCAAAGCGCAGGGGATTTGTTCACCTGAAGGGCGAATCAAAGATTACCGACATCTATTTCAACAAGGGCGAAGCCGGCAGCAAGTACTGGGCATATTCATATGTGATGAAGAACGACCTTCAGAGGGAACGTCAGACGATGATCAAGACGGCCAGCGTGATTGCGGTCGTCGTGGCAATTGTCGTCATCATCGCCGCAATGACGATCAAGGGAATCTTCGGACGGATCGCCGAAGAGCTTCTCAAGTACTTCAAGGAAGCAGAAAGCGGCAATCTCAACGAAATCAAGGTTGACCGCAGCAAGGCCAGGAACTTTGCTGAAAAGGTCACGGCAAAACTCGTAAATCCGGAACAAAACGGCAGCGAATTCAACAGAATTGCATTCGGCTACAATAAAATGATTGATGCCGTCGGCGAATTAATCGGGAACGTCAAGAAGCAGTCGGCAAACGTTGCGGAAAAGTCAGCATCATTGCTTGAACTCTCCAAGCAGACAGGCAAGGCAACGGAGGAAGTTGCCCAGACGATTACGGGCATTGCCGAAGTTACAAGCTCCCAGGCTCAGGAAACGCAGGAAAGCGTGACGAAGCTTGAGGAACTGTCCAAGGTCATCGACGAACTGAACGAAAGCGTTCAGGCCATGCATGCCGAATCCGATGAATCTGCCAAAATCAACCAGGACAACATGACTACGATGGACAACGTCAACAACAACTGGGTGGCTGAACTTGATGACATGAAGGAATTGTCCCAGAGCGTTCAGAACATGAACAGCGACATTCAGAACATTACCAAGATCATCAACGTCATCAACGAAATTTCGCGTCAGACGAACCTGCTGGCATTGAATGCCTCGATTGAGGCCGCCAGCGCAGGCGAAGCCGGCAAGGGCTTCTCAGTCGTTGCGGCTGAAATCCGCAAGCTTGCCGAACAGAGTGCCGCTTCAACGAAGGAAATCGAAGACATCATCGACAACATCAAGAAGCAGTCAACGGAAATGGTCGACAAGACGAACAGCTCGGTTGAAGGCGGTCAGAAGCAGTCCAAGCTGATCCAGGAAGCCATCAAGTCAACGATGGAAGTCTTCAAGCGCAACCAGGAAATGGCTCAAAAAGTCGCAGGTGTTGCCGAAGCTTCAGACAAGATCGAAGAAGTTCAGGGCAAAGTGCTTGAAGGCCTTGAAAGCATCTCCGCTTCAACTCAGGAAAATGCGGCCGGAACTGAAGAAGTTTCCGCAAATTCCGAAGAGGTTCTGGCAACGATGGACGAATTCACTCAGCATGTTGCCGACTTGCGCGATATTGCAGATGACTTGAAGAACGAAACGGACAAATTGAGAGTCAACAAGTAAATCTGATATCTGTCAGGGCAGGCGTCTTCCGCTGAAAGGGAGGCGCCTTTTTTGTATGTATTGCAAAGGGTGCTGCGGGACATGAAAGAAGGCAGTCCGTGGCTGCATCTTACGGGCAAATCCCAAAAATCAGCTTTTTGCCCGTAATCCTGCCTTGGAGCCCTGATTGAGCAGGCAGCGGACAAATGGTTCGGGACATACATACTGACTATGCCAATTTTAATTTAAAAAGTTTCATGAATTAAATGAGCAGTCAAATCCCAGTTTAAAAACATTCTAAGCTGGCTGAGTAGCCGATACAACATATTGTACGTGAAACAAAACATCTTCGATATATTGTATGTGATGTTGCTGGCGGTTATAATCATTATAAACTGTAATGAAAGGCTTGATATTGATGAACATAACCGTATACAGTCGCAAAGGCTGCATGAAGTGCATGATGACCAGAAGGTTCCTGAATGAACACAACCTTGATTTCAAGGAAGTCGACATTGACGAAGACGAGGCCGCAATGGCAAGGCTGCGCAAGCTTGGAATCAGAAGCCTGCCGGTGGTTGAGGACTCGAACGAAGTCGTCTGCACTGGATTTGACCAGGAAAAAATGAAGAGGGCCTTTAACTTATGAAAGTCGTGTACTTCAGCGTGACCGGGCAGACAAGGCGGTTTGCGTCAAAAATCAGTTCCTGTGAGACACTTGAAATCGATCCGAGTGCCGGGACGCTGATGAAAGAGCCGTACGTGCTGGTGGTTCCAACCTATGAAGAAGAATTCATCACGCCTGTCTTCGATTTTCTTGAAACCGGCGAGAATCAGGAATTTCTGGCCGGCGTTTCGGGATCAGGCAACCGGAACTTTGCCGAGCTGTTTGTCTTTTCCGCAAGGGACATTGCCAGAAGGTACGGTGTTCCGCTGATATATGCGTTTGAGTTTTCCGGGACGAAGGAAGACGTTGAAAATTTTGAAGAAGAGGTGAGGAAACTTGAACGAAAAACAACCATGGTTCGAGCTCAACAATGAACTTAATCTGCCGGAAAACGGGCGGATCAGACTGGACAAGGACCGGGAGGCGCTGAAGCTGTTTCTGGAAGACGAGGTCAGGCCGAAGCTCAGGCGTTTTGAAAAAAAGCATGAACATGCGGAATGGATGGTCGAAAACGGCTATTATGATGAAGAAGTCTTCGGAAAATATTCGGCTGAGTTCATTGACGGACTTGACGAAAGGCTGCGAAAGGCCGGGTTCAGGTTCAGAACATTCATGGCTGCCTACAAGTTCTATGCGCAGTATGCCATGAAGACGAATGACCAGAAAATCTGGCTCGAAGATTTCTGCGACAGGGTTCTGGCATGTGCGTTGACGTTTGCTGACGGAGATGAGGAGCTTGCGGAGATGATTGGAGAAGAAATCGTGCATCAGCGGTTTCAGCCGGCAACGCCGAGTTTTCTGAATGCCGGACGAAAGCGGCGCGGTGAGTTCGTGTCCTGCTTTCTGCTTCAGACGACCGACGACATGAACTCGATCGGGCGGATGATCAACTCGGCCCTGCAGCTGTCAAGAATCGGTGGCGGCGTCGGCGTCAGTCTTTCAAATCTGCGCGGACGGGGAGCCAGCATCAAGCAGATCAAGGGTGCGGCTTCGGGCGTCGTTCCCGTGATGAAGCTGCTTGAAGACAGCTTCTCCTATTCAAATCAGCTGGGTCAAAGACAAGGTGCGGGTGCCGTCTATCTGAACGTTTTTCATCCGGACATTCTGGAATTTCTCGGGACCAAAAAGGAAAATGCCGATGAGAAAATCAGAGTCAAGACGCTTTCCCTGGGACTCGTCGTTCCGGACAAGTTCTACGAGCTTGCGCGCGGCAACGAGGAGATGTATCTTTTTGAACCGTACACTGTTGAAAGGGAATACCATTGTCCGTTTTCCTACGTCGATCTGACCAGGGAATACGATAAGATGGTCGAAAATCCCCGGATCGAGAAGAAGAAAATCTCTGCGAGAATGCTCGAAGAAGAGATTTCAAAGCTTCAGCAGGAGTCAGGTTATCCTTATATCGTCAACATCGATACGGTCAACGACAGCAATCCGGTCAAGGGCAAAATAGTCATGAGCAACCTGTGTTCAGAGATTCTGCAGGTGCAGGAACCGTCCGTCATCAATGACGAGCAGGAATACGTCAGGCTCGGTCGTGACATCAGCTGCAACCTCGGGTCAACGAACATCGCCAACCTGATGAAGGCACCTGACTTCGGAGGTTCCGTCAAGACGATGGTGAAAGCCCTGACGGAAGTCTCTGACGAATCAGACATCAGAAGCGTGCCTTCCGTATCTCACGGAAACGAAACCGCACACGCCATCGGACTGGGGGCGATGGGGCTTCATTCCTTCCTTGCGCAAAACAGAATCCGCTACGGTTCAAAGGAAGCACTGGAATTCGTTTCGACATACTTCATGCTGCTGAACTACTGGACGCTGGTTGCTTCAAACGAAATTGCGACTGAGAAGAAGCAGATGTTTGACGGCTTTCTGGAAAGCAGTTATGCAGACGGCAGCTATTTTGAAGAATATGAAAATGCTGATTCGACACTGCATTTTCCAAAAGTGAAGGAACTCTTCAGGGGAATCTTCATTCCGGGCGCAGAAGACTGGGGCAGACTGCGCCGGAAGGTAATGAAGCACGGGTTGTACAATCAGAACAGGCTTGCCGTTGCGCCGACTGGATCAATCTCCTACATCAACGACACGACCGCGTCCCTGCAGCCAATCGTCAGGGTCGTTGAAGAGCGTCAGGAAAAGAAAATCGGCAAGATCTACTATCCGGCGCCAGGGCTTTCCGAAGAAACGCTGCCTTACTACACGAGTGCCTATGACCTTGATATGAGGTGCGTCATCGACACCTATGCGGCGGCGCAAAAGCACGTCGATCAGGGGCTGAGCCTGACCTTGTTCATGCGGTCGAAGCCTTCTTCCGAGCTTTACGAATGGAAGAAGGGACATAAGGAGGAACTGACGACGCGCGATTTGACGATACTCAGGCATTACGCCTTCAGAAGGAAGATCAAGTCGATTTATTACGTCAGAACGTTTACCGATCAGGATGAAGGCGACAGGTTCGCCGAATGCGAAAGTTGTGTGATTTAAATGAAAGAGACATATCGTGCCATAAACTGGAATGTGCTGGATGATGCCCTGGACAAGGCGGTTTGGGAAAAGCTGACGGAGCAGTTCTGGCTTGATACCAGAATTCCCCTGTCAAATGACCTCAACGACTGGAAGAAGATGACCGAAGAAGAGCATGCGCTGGTCGAGAAGGTCTTCGGCGGGCTTACTTTGCTTGACACGCTGCAGTCGGTTGACGGGATGAGCGCGCTGCGAAAGGATGCCGTGACTTCGCATGAAACGGCCGTGCTGAACAACATCGAATTCATGGAATCCGTGCATGCCAAAAGCTATTCGTCGATTTTCTCGACCCTCAACACACCGGCGGAAATTGAAGAGATTTTTGAATGGACGGAGAAAAACGAGTACCTTCAGTACAAGGCGGAAAAAATCTGTGCAATCTATCGCGGAGACGATGCCTTGATGAAGAAGGCGGCTTCCGTTTTCCTGGAATCGTTTCTGTTTTATTCAGGATTCTATGCTCCGCTTTACTTTCTAGGACACAACCGGCTCAACAACGTGGCCGAGATAATCAAGCTGATCCTGAGGGACGAATCGGTTCACGGAACTTATATCGGCTATAAGTTTCAATTGAGGTACAGGACTTTGGAAGAAGAAGAACAGGAGAAACTGAAGCTTGAAATCGTCAACTTGCTCTACGATCTGTATCAAAACGAAGAAAAGTACACGCATGAACTTTACGATGAACTCGGATGGACAAAGGACGTCGGCATCTTTTTAAGATACAATGCCAACAAGGCCCTGATGAATCTCGGGTTTGAGCCGTTGTTTGATGAAACCGCCACGGACGTCAATCCCGTCGTCATGAACGGAATTTCGACGTCAACGTCAAATCATGACTTCTTCTCTCAGGTCGGAAACGGCTATCTGCTTGGCAGCGTTGAGGCGATGGCTGACGATGATTACTGGATTTGAAGCAGTGAGCATAATTTTTTGCTTTTCTGTGATTGTACGTTATACTTATGTTATAAAGAACAGCTTACAAAAAGTAAGTGACGGGAAAGGCTGATCAGACATGAATAACGCAATTGAATTTTTAAGGAAGCGTCGCTCGATTTACGCAATCGGAAAGAATGTCGAAATGAACAATGAGGAGATTACCGAACTGATTGAAGGAGCAGTCAGAAATTCTCCGACCGCATTCAACAGTCAGACGGTTCGTGCGGTGATTACGTTCGGCGAATCTTCGGACCGGGTCTGGGACATTGTTCTGGCTGAACTCAGAAAAGTCATCAAAGATGACGATGCCTTTGCGAAGACAAAGGATAAAATCGCAACGTTCAGGGCAGGGATCGGAACGGTACTGTATTTTACAGAAACGGCAACCGTCAGGGAACTGGAACAGGACTTCCCGCTTTACGCCGCCAACTTTGCCGACTGGGCAGAACAGGGCATCGGCGGCGCACAGCAGGCCGTCTGGGAAGTGCTGGCGGAAAACGACATCGGAGCTTCGATTCAGCACTATAACCCGCTGATCGATGATGCAATCATGAAGCAGTTCGATCTTCCGGAAAGCTGGAGGCTGCGGGCCGAAATGCCGTTCGGATCAATCGAAGCTCCTGCGGGCGACAAGGAATTTTTGGAAGATGACGTGAGATTCAGGGTTTTTGACTGAGATTCAAGTTGAATTTGTGTGGGTAAGACAGTGAGAATTTTCAGGAATGAAGATTCTCACTTTTTTTGAAAGCGTGCAAGGAAACACGTTCTTTTAAGGCCGTGATGAATTGCCTG
>NZ_DAIUCE010000066.1:0-10628 GCF_036846325.1 Ligilactobacillus sp.
ACGAACTTATCATGAGCCTTGTTGCTGGTCTGAACCCAATTCAGGCAAGGTGTGGTGCCGAGCGATCATGAACCCGTAAATTAATCTTCAATGAAGAATTATCCCGTATGCAGTACAAAGGAGGCTGGTGAAAAAGTCCCGGTTTCTTTTTTCATTGCGTGACTTTGGTAACGAAAACACTTCAGCGGGATGGCAAAGTTGACTATTTTGGGCGAAATCCACAATTCTGGCCTGTCTTCCCGTCACTTACCTGATCCTGAGTTTGAACGCCTGACAGATGTCTGGTCAAAACAAAAACACGTATGATCCATAAAGCTAATCATGAATCATACGTGATTTAAATTTAAGACAGAGTTTTCCCATCTCAATCGTTCAGCCATCGTAATGAATCGACCTGTCTTCATTCAACTGCCCACTCACTGGAGAAGCTTGTATGGTCAATCCATGTGGCTCTCTGTTAGAAATTATTTCTGCCTGTTATCCAAATTGAAACGACGGTCCAGCATAATCAAGCCGCCAATCGCCAGAATTCCGACAATGACTGCACCAAAGAAGCAGATGTTTGAACTGAAGTCGCCCGTCTGAGGCAAAAGCCCGAAATTATTTTTGCTCGCGCCTGGCTGAACAGCTTTTTGCTTGACGTCAAACTTAGCCGGAGCAGCAACGTTTTCTTGACGCGGCTGATCCTTTTGCCGGTTTGCCTGAATCTTTATCACGTTCCGATTTTCATCTGAACCGGATACAGTCTTTTCCTGCTGCGGGTCTTGATTTTCGCCGCTGCCGTTGTCTTTCTCCGCATTATCAGCTACATAGCTGACCATGCCATCCTTGAACGGATCTTCAGGCGCAGACAAACGGTAACCGTCGCGCTTGTCTGCGCTGATCTGCTGGAGGCTGCCATTGCTGCATTCAGCAGTATAGCCTTCAACATAAGGAACCGTCTGAGTCTGTGCGGCAAGCCTTGTCGGATCTGACGAATCGTTCTGGTATGCGACGTCCTGCTCCGGTTTCCCTGGAACAGAGATCTTCCATGAGCCGAGACGCTTATAAACATAGTTGATCGTCCGGGTCTGGTTGCCAAAATGATTTTCAAGCGGGATTGTCATCCCGCCCACAAATCTGAGACGGGCAGTGCCGTGACCGAACGGCTCAAGCATCATCGAGTTGCCGATTTTCGCTCCGCCATAATAGATATCGGCAATCGCCGTACCGGAGTCATCCATTTGCGTATATTTGATTGTTGCGCCGACACCGCCATGATACTTGATTGTCCGCACGGTTCCGGGAACGTTGCTTTCATTCATGCAATCATCAGCATTTGACGGTGTTCCCGTCAACAGGTATCCGGGGAAGACCCGGCGCCTGGTTTGATAAACCATTCCGGTCATGACGTTGTGTCCGATGGACGGGGCAATCTTATTGCCGTTGTCATCAAGGTAATTAATCGTCTGGTTGATCAGCCGCGGTGTCGGTTCGGATATTTCCCGGGAAATAATCTGCGAATCTGAATCCTTATAATGTTGCAGGACAACATTCGTATCGCCTTCGACCATCACGTCAAAGCTGTCACCGTCATGGTAATAATGCAGCGTAAACGGACGGTTGTTTTGATCTACGTGCCTTAGTGCCCTGTTACTGTTCGGAGCAAGCTTGAAATTATTCGTTACCCCGTTTGGCATAAACTCCCATACGCTGATTGTCTGATCACCATCGCGCCCGATTGCGGCAACGATTTTTGTCGGCTCCTTTGCGTTCACGATGTCCGCATCAAAGAAAGCATACTGACCTGCACCAACAGAACTTGAATATTGCATATAGTTTTCAGGATTGTAGATCGTGTAGTTTTCGTCTGCACGAACGCTGTTGACATAGATTGCAAATACTCCAAGCATTATCGAAAGAATCGTGACAATACCGGATTTCAATCTTTTTTGAAATTCGTCCTTCATAATTTTCCCCCTAAGTAATCCTAGGATTAACTATAGCACAAAATTGGAAAATAGTGTTCACTTTTAATGATTCACCCATAATTCATCAGACATGCAGGTCCACCGGATTTCCTCTGCATTACGGACAAATCTGCATTTATTTCGATTTGACCATAAAATACAGTCCTTGATTACGGGAAACTTGCCAGTTTTTGAGATTTGACCGTAAATTCCAGCTCCCGATTACGGGCAAAACGGCTATTCTGAAGATCCGCCCGTAATGCTGCGTCGTCAAATATTTCTCAGCAGCCAAGAGGACTGCATTTTGACAAAAAGGCCCGCTTCATTTCCGAAACGAGCCTCACTGATTATTGATCTGCAAATTTTGAAACGAGTTCCTGCTGAACTTCATAAAGTTTCGGCGTGATGAACACCGGATATTCATCCGCATTGAGCAGGCGCTTCGTCGAATGCGGCAGCAAGTCGAGCTGCGACTTGCTGAACTTCTGAATCTCAAAGACGTTCGGAAGATTGATCTTGACTTCAGTTCCGTCCATGGCTTCCTTTTGAAGAGGCAGCGCCGTGAAGTCCTTAAGATGCCCCTTCTGCTTCGTAGCCAGCGGATCAGCCTTGTAGGCCGTGAGTTCAGAAGGAAGCTCCTCGTCACGAAGCGTGATGATGTCGGCAAATGCCTTGCCTGATTTGTTGTCGATCAGGCGATAGGTCTGCTTGATGCCGGGAAGCGTCAACTTGCCCTTGCTTTCCGAGACCTTGATCTTCGGAATGAGCCTGTCACCCTTGACAACGGCGGAAAGCTTGTAGACACCACTTAAGACAGGTGAAGACGAGCTTGTGATCATTTTTTCGCCGACGCCGAAATTATCGATTGGTGCGCCCTGTTCGAGCAGGGACTGGATGATGTTTTCATCAAGCGCATTTGAAATCGTGATCCTGGCATTCGGGAAACCTGCTTCATCCATCATTTTACGGGCAGCTTCAGCAAGTTTCGTCACGTCGCCTGAATCAATCCGGATACCGAAATTGCTGTGTCCTTCAGCCTTCAGTTCATTGAAAATTCTGATGGCGTTCGGAACGCCGGATTCGAGCACGTCATACGTGTCGGCCAGAAGCGAGCAGTTGTCAGGGTAGATGTCTGCCCAGGCTCTGAATGCATCGTACTCGCTGTCGAAGGCTTCGATCCAGCTGTGTGCCATCGTTCCCGCTGCAGGAATGCCGAATTTCTTGGCTGCAAGCAGGTTGGAAGTTGAACTTGCACCGCCGATTACGGCTGCTCTTGCACCGTAAGTAGCGCTTGAAGGGCCCTGGGCACGGCGGGCACCGAATTCCATGACGCCGCGCCCCTTGGCTGCTGCCGTGATTCGACGCGCCTTTGTTGCAATCAGCGTTTCATGATTGATGATGCTCAGAAGAAGCGTTTCAAACAGCTGTGCCTGAATCAGAGGACCCTGAATCGTCATCACGGGTTCGCGCGGGAAGATCGGGGTGCCTTCCGGAACAGCCCAGACGTGGCAGCTGAATTTGAAATCAGCCAGATATTCGATGAAATCAGCTGAAAACAGGTTCAACCCCTTCAAATATTCAATGTCTTCTTCTTCAAAATGGAAGTCCCTGAGCTCCTCGACTGCCTGCTCAAGCCCTGCCAATACTACAAAACTGCCATCGTCGGGCATCTTGCGAAAGAAGATGTCAAAAACGCCTTCTTCTTCGCCTAACTTTTCCTTAAAACCGTTTGCCATCGTCAGTTCGTACAAATCGGTCACTAATGCCCAATTGTCTGCATCCATGAGTTTTCCTCCTGTTTAAGTCATAACTACCTTTATTTCACAATAAAGTAAGTTCAACTTTTATATTGAACCTATCTTACACTAATTTACCTTGTTTTGCAACTTTCGTCATCTTCGACCGTTCTTAAAGCGTAGATCTTGGCCGGTCGTCCCGGGCGTTTCTGGACTGTTTCCGTCCCGATTTCCTTCAGCAGGTGCATGTGAGTCTTCCTGAAATTGGAATTGTCGATTGCATCGACCTTCTTCATCAGAAACGGTGCATAGACGCAGCGCGCCTCGCGCATCGTAAACGTGGACCCCAGAACCAGCAGGACGTTCGGGCGATAGTTGAGCTTATTGCGGATTCTTTCGCAGGCCACCTTGAAGATCCAGTCGTAGTCGAATGCGAGGTGCTTTTCGGGATCGTACTCTGCATTTTCATAATATTTCGCCTGACTCGTCGCCTCGCTTGCCTTGAAATGCAGTGCCCCGTTCCGCACCATATAGTGGCCGTCTTCTGCTGAAAACGCAAACCAGCGCGCATCGGTTGCCCCGTATCCGGCCTTGAGCGGCGGCATTTCAGGAAGAAACGTCATGTACGCCAGAGAAAGGATCCGGTCGCGTCCCCGGCCGGAACGCATCGGATTCGTGAAAGTCGCCAGCTGTTCGGTATGAATCGCAGACAGATTCAGTCCGATTTTTTCGCGGACCAGCCTGAGCGCTGCCGCATCCGCGCTTTCTTCCGTTCTCAAATATGTTTCGGGCATTGCCCATGCCCCTTTCTCAGGCTCATTTGCACGCTTGACGAGCAGCATGTTGACTTGACTTGTTGCCCGGTCAAAACTCCAGATAACATTAACGATGTTGATATATGGTCGTTCCAGCAATTCCGTCTGTTCGCTCATGATATTCTCCCTTTCGATTGATACCTATTTACGATTATAGCCTAAATCAGGATTCATGTGTACTCAAAACCGCACCAATGGCTTATAATATAGGTAAATATTCTTTTAAGAAGGGCGGAATTCACAATATGCTGCACATGATTCCTGACGACATGGAACAAGTCGAGGAAAAACTCGCTTGGATGAAACAAAACGGTTACGAACAAACCACCAGACAAGACGTCATCAACGACATGACCAGAGACGGCGTGCAGGACATGCTGGACACGGCGCTTGAAGGTCCGTACTGGACGGCACGCTGGGAAGAGGCAGGCAAATTACTCAAGGTCTGCGGACCTGTCGGCGACGTCATCGGAACTTTAAAACCGCGTGATGAATATGATGACTTTGAAGGAGACCTCGAAGACAATGCCATCCTCTTCTGGCGCAACCTCGCAACGCAAACCCAAAAGCTCATCGGACATGACTGAAAATGAGAAGGATATGCAATTATTAATTATTGTATAAGCAATTGCCATTAAGTGAAAATGCATTTCTCGCAACACGGTATGCGCTTACATTCATTAATATAGATATCTATCTAAATTAGAAATGCTTTTTTCTGCTTGAAACTGCTTGAAATTGTGATAAAATGTTAGTGATTTTTACAGAAAGAAGAATTGCTAACAATGGTTAAAATTAAACGTGCTCCAGTTGCTGGTTTGCACTTGCTTGAGGGCGAAATTGTCAAAAAAAATCTCAAAATTTCTGGCATGAGCTTTAAAAACGTGCCAGTTATTCCTGAAGTAAAAAACGATGATACCAGCTATCACGTTTCCGAACCCGTCTACAAGCGTCTTTATACGTCGCTTCGCAGTCGTCGTTCCAAAGTTGTTGATTTTGACGATTTTGCATGCTGAACACAGAATATACAAGAAAAACAGCCGGAGGTTCATGTCTCAGAACCTCCGGCTGCTTTTTACTATCCTTGTAAATTTATCCGAATCGCTTCAATCACGCTCAGACTTCAACGCCGTCAATCGAAAAGCGAATCTCCGGAAAATCTCTTTGACCGTCTTTTCCTTCCATGAACTTCAAGGCTTCGCGCCTGATCTGCGACAGATCAACACCCTGCTGTCTGGCAGCAAACATGCACCCGCAGTAGCATTGGCGATAGACGTCATATTCCCTGCACATCTCAACGGAACGAAGGTAGCCGTTTCCCTTCTTGAAATCGCTTGGCAGATAATGCACGTCGTAAAATTGCTGAACCTCGATTCCAACAGAATTGATTACCTGCGAATTTTTATGCGGACTGATTGTCAGCGTGCTGCCGAAGTAGTCAAATCCCAGCTCCACGGCTTTCCTGGCAACCGTATCAAGACGGTAGTCAAAGCACGCGCGGCATCTTTTACCGCCTTCAGGTTCTTTTTCAAGCCCTCTTACAGCTTCAAAGTATTCCTGCGGTCGGTACGGTGCAGCAATGAATTGAACGTGATTGCCCGTCCTTTCGTTGAAATCGTGAATGAATTTCTGCTGGACGTATTCTCTTCGCTGATATTCGGCACGGGGATGAATGTTGGAGTTGGCATAGTAGATGGTTACTTCGGCAAATTCAGTCATGCGCTCCAACGTCGTCGTGCTGCACGGGGCACAGCAGGCATGGAGCAGAATCCTTGGCCTGATCCCCTCTTTTTGCCAGTTCTGAACCATTTTCATCATGACCTTGTCATAATTGATTTTCTGATTCAGATTCATCTTTTCAAGTATTTCCTGCAGATCAATCAATTCAAGTTCTTCCTTTCGTCACTTTCAAACCGGATACAATTATTTTATCAAAAGGAGCTCAGGCCTGCGACTTGAAAAAACGGTCCACCCCTCCTCTGATTGTTAAGATTACCGCCAACAATTATAGTTAAAAATCATCTTTCATGCAAATGTTTCACGTGAAACATTATCTGTGCTTGTCCGAAGTACATCTGAATAATATAATGTCTACAGACAGGAGGAAATTTGTATGAAAAAGAACATACCGCTGCTTATTTTCGGGCTCTTCATCTTAGTTGCGCTGGCTTTCGTGCTGTGTACGCTGACCGTCTGGGCCTTCATGTCGAATCAGGGTAAAACCCTGCGCCTCGTTTTGATGCTTGGGGCATTCTTTTCATGCAGTGCATCAATTACTATTTTGACAATTCTGATTACGCACTGGATTTCACGACTGAAGAAAAAGCAGAAATAAAAAGGCTCCGGTCCCCCGGAGCCTTGAGCCGCGTCATCTCAAATGGCGCAGCCATCCTATAAACACATCCAACGGACGCCCCATTGTAAGTGCCTTTTCCAAATCGCTCGCAAGTGTCGGTTTCCTGCGTCGTTTGTTTATCGCATATGACTGAATACGTCCGAAAAGCTCATCTGAATCGAGCTCTTCTTCAAGCAGCTTTTCGCGAACCCACGTACAAATCGCAGCAAACTCCCGGTCTTTTGAGAATTCTTCATTTTTGAGACGTTCATCAATCAAGCTGATGACGTCTCTGGTATGATCTTTTGTAATCACTTTGATCACCTGCCTGGCAAAACGGAATCCGGCAACCATCTAGGCTAATTGTAATCCATTTATGTAAGCGGTGTCAAATGTTTTGGACATATCTTGAAAAACGTTTCAGCAGACATCAGTCAAGCGCAAGGTAGTGGTCATCATCGACCGGTTCAAGCCATTCGCTGGTTCCCTTGGTGATTGCAATGTGCGAAAACCAGCTGTCTTTCTTTGCTCCGTGCCAGTGCTTGATTCCTTCATGAATCGCAACCACGTCACCGGCTTCAAGACTTTGGGCAGGTTTCCCCTCTTCCTGGTACCAGCCGCTCCCTGCAGTCACCAGCAAAAGCTGATAGCCATTGTGGTGAATATGCCAATTGTTGCGACACCCCGGTTCAAAGTTGACGTTTGCAACGTGGACGTCGATATTGTCGTCAACCGGAATCAGACTGTTCAGATAGCTTTTGTTGATGAAATACTTTGCAAAGGCCTTGTTTTCATCTCCGAATCCAAAAAGATCGTTCTTAACCTCATTTTCGTATCTGCTCATGATTTTCACCTCATTTTTGTTGATGACCTTATTGTAATTTTTCTTCTCCATAATGTAAAATACCTGTTTTTTGTAATTCATCATGCTTAGAATGTATAATAACAAAGAGGTGACAACATGGAAACAAGAATGATGAGATATTTTCTGGCCGTGGCACAGGAGGGAAACATCACCAAAGCCGCCGGCAAGCTGCATATCACGCAGCCAACCCTTTCGCGACAAATGAAGGACCTGGAAGAACAACTGGGGGCAAGGCTTTTCGAAAGAGGAAAACGTCAGGTCACGCTGACGAGCGCAGGCATCAGCTTCCAGCAGCACGCAAAGGCCATGCTCCAGTTGCTTGACGATGCCTTGCTTGACTTGAAGAGTACAGAACAGGGGCTGACCGGCATCCTGTCGGTCGGATGCGTCGAAACGGCAATCACGCCCTGCATTTCACAATGGCTGTACGAGTTTCAGCAAATTTATCCGGGCGTAAGATTTTCAATGTACGATGCCTACAGTGACGACATCAAGAACCGGCTTGATCAAAATACGCTTGAACTGGGTTTTCTGGTCGAACCGGTTGAAGCTGCCAAGTATCATTTTTACAAAATCAACAAGCCTGACCGCTGGGGTCTTGTCGTCAGTTCGGAGCACCCTCTTTCAAAACTTGCTGCGATTACGAAGTCCAGTCAGCTTTCAGACATTGAACTAATCCTTCCTGCGCGAAACATCGTCAGAGATGATCTGGCAGATCAGCTTCACTTAAATGACGGTGACCTGAACATCATCGGCTGTACCAACCTGTCTTCAAACTTCTATCCTCTCATTGCATCGGGGGAAGCCGGAATGCTGACATTAGAGGGATCATTCAATCTGCGTAACCAAAGAAACGTTGTCTTCATCCCGCTTGAACCGGAAATAAGTCATCAGCACGTCATGGTCTGGCGTAAGAATGTCGTTCTCTCACCAGTCGCCTCAAAATTTGTCGCATTCGTCCAGAACAAGACCATGCTTTACCCTGAAAACTGAAAAACCCCAGGCAGACGCTTCAGTAATCTGCCTGAGGAACGTGATTTAACGGGAGTTGAAAAGAGGTAGTGACCGGGACAGCTTCTAACATGCTTTTGCGAACTGCAATGCTGGATTGAATCCAATCGAAGAACAGCACTTCAAGATCTTCCGTGCATCGATAATAATCCACACGCTGCCATAAGGAATCAACAAGCTCTGACCTCTTTTCACATCATTGGAAAACAATATTCAGATTCGTCTGAATCTCAAAGCTGACATTCCCTACCCTTTTATTGTAAACGCTTTCTTTGTGAAATGCAAGCTGTTCGACTTCAGGGTTAACTCAAAAAAGCCCCCTGTCCGGGAGCTTTCCTGATTAATGATGCTTTTTGACAATCCAGGTATTTTCGTCGTTTTGAACAATAAAGCTCTTTTGTTTCCTCTTTGGATACAACGCTGCATTTTTCTGACGGAGCTTTCTGATTCCGGCACGTACGCTCAGATGGTCATTCCTGATGCAATAGACGTTTCCGGGAAGATTCGTGAACCTGACTCTGCCATGTTCATCCGATCTGACGATGAACTCCTGTTGGTTGCGGTACAGCCTGCGCCTGCCGTTTCCTGCGAAAAGCTGGAACGGTTCACCGGCAACTGGCACTCCGTTCTCATCGACCACGATGAATTCAAGGTTGATATCGCGCCGTTTAAGCAGGCCGCCGTGGATAATCCTGTACAGGACATAAAATACAGCGGCCAACGCCATGATGCATCCTAAAATAACCGAAGCCTGAATCAAATTGTTCATCAGGGATGCATCTTCGACTTCACGCGCTATCTTCTTTGTGTACGGCACCCGGTACCCTGTCACAAGCATCCGGTGTGAGTTGATCATGTACGGCGTGCACGTCATCAGCGTCGCCAGATCCTTGTCTTTGACAGGGAGCAGCGATTTGACCTTGTTCGGCTTGATGACCTTGATGTTGTAAACCTTGTAGGCCATATTCTTTCCATAAACGCTGATTACAAACAAATCGCCCTTCCTGACCTTGTCGAGGTCCGTAAACAGCTTGCGTTCAGGCAGGCCGCGGTGGGCAGCAATAACGGTCCGCTTTCCCTTTCCGCCGGTCGGAAACGATGACCCCTGCAGGACAGCCGCACCGTAATTGAGGGTATCGGCTGTCGTCAGATTGAACAGCGGCACGTTCACGTTGATCTTCGGAATCACGACGCGCCCCAGCAAATGCCTGCGCAGCTTCCTGGCATTCATGTTGCCCGTCCCGCGAAACGGGTCCCTGGCAGCCTTTTTAGCAGCACGTTCATTTTCTGCTCTGAGCTTTGCAAGTTCTCTGGCATTTCTTTTGGCGTCAAGTTTCTGAGCTTCTTCGACACGCCTGTTATCAATAAAGTTATTTATCGATTCAACATAGAAGGGATACAGCATAATCAGCAATCCTGCCAGAAAGACAATCATCAGCAAAACTTGGATCCAAAAACCATTTTTTGATTTCTTCTTTTTTTCAGCCATTCTTTTTCCTTTGATACTCAATTGACATTACGTTCAGTTTAACACAAAAAGGGATCGGAAAGTTCATTCCCGACCCCCAAAATTGGTATATGAATAATGAGCTATTTAGTTGTGATGAATCGAATCACGAATTAGATGTTTTCACGACGGTTGCGGCGTGCAATCATAGCACCTGCAGCACCAGCCATTACAACGACACCGGCAGCGATGAAGAGAACGATACCCATGCCGCCTGTTGATGGAAGGAAGCCGCCCTTCTTCGTGTTGGAAATCTTCTGACCGTCAGCTGCTTGAACCGTCTTGTAGCTGTCCTTTGCAACTGTGAACAAAACAGGATCCTTAAGCAAGTCGTAGCCTGTAGGAGCTTTAACTTCCTTTACGGCATATGATTCGCCGGCTTCAAGTTCTGTAGAGTACTTCAAGCCTGC
>NZ_DAIUCE010000067.1:0-10451 GCF_036846325.1 Ligilactobacillus sp.
ATGACATAGATTGATCTCTTTTGATTCATTTTGGGCATTTAAGGTCAAAAAAAGAGACTGAAAGCAATCTTTCAGTCTCAAAAAACTACTTAATTTTTTTAATCATTCCATTCAGACAATCAATGATTTCTTCAGGAAGCGGTGCATGCGGATGCGTTTCTTCATAATTTTTGATCCAATCACGACGAATTTCAAATCGACTGGCAAGTTCTTCTTTGTATTCCTCATCTGAAAAATCAAGATTATAGCCGTCAAGTGGCATATAGCTCATGTTCTCGAGCGGTCCGAACGGTTTCCAGACATCAGCACCGGTTGCAATGTCTTCAAGAATCTTAAGTGTTACGTCCTTATCGATGTCTTGTCCATTAAAATCAGCAGTGTTGACAATGTAGCAATCAACGCCGTTTTCAAACAACTCTTTAAAATCGGCATAGTCCTCAGAAAGAAGATAAGCCCTGAAAGGATCGGCAAAAGGCTCAATCACTAACGCATCCCTGGCCGTTTTCGCAACGTTTTCAGCCGTCGAACGTTTTGTTGCAAGCGTCACGCCGAAAGTTGCCGCAGTCACCGGATCCTCAAGCCTGACAACCGGAGGCAGGCTGTTGTCCTTCATAATCCAGAAAATCGACGTTATCGGCGCCTTTTCACGATCAACGCGGTTAACTGAAGCATAGCGCGACTTGATTGTACGTCCGTTGCCATTGCGAAGGTCTTCCGTCACCAGAACTTTTTTGCCGTCAGCGTTCAAAGTTACTCCGACATTCATCACAGTCGTAAAATAGTTCGTTTCCTTCGTCCCCGGCAAATAGTCGTTTGTTTTATCAAAATATGCCGGTTCAAGCGCAACGGAACTCCCGTCTTTCCGATTGATTACGAACGCATCGTCGTGCAAAACGGTAATATCGAACTTGCCGTCATGCTTTGCGTGAGTCAGTGTTGACTTTCCGGATCCTGAAAGCCCGTAAAATGCAAAAACCTTATCATCTCTGTCTTTGAAATGAAAAGCCTTTTCGCCGCCATGACAAGCAGTATAGCCGTTTCTGTGAGCCGTTGCCCAGGCAAGCGTCAAAGTCGCCTTCTTCAACTCGCCGAAATAGCGCAAGCCCAAGACAGCCGCCGCATTGTGCTTGGCATCAATGATTACAAGCCCTTCAGGATATGCATCGTCATGCCACAAAGGATCGGCATAAAGATAGATGTCTCCCTCATCATATCGTTTTGAATTATCGTACCTTTTTGCATATTCGTCATTAAAGAATTGAAAATTCAGCATGTATGACAAAAGATTGACTTCAAATCCTTCCGCAATCGCAAGATGCGCTTTCAGCATAAACTCTTCATCAAGCCCTACAACCACGTCAGTCTTATAAAATTTACGACTCCTGGCAGAATAAATTGCTTCGCGCAAAACACCATCAAGCTTGTCATCATCAACTTCCGGTGACCCGATGCGCCGCCTTGCCCTGGCCGTTCTTCCGACAACGTCCCCATGATTGTCGACGATCATCCTTGCATCAGCCGGAAGGCCAAGTTCTTTAGTATGAATAATCGGCAGATCGGTAACTATCGTCGCACTGGATTTTTCGGCCAGACGATAGGCTTGTTCAACGCTTGAAACATCGACGACGTTGTTTCCGTAAAATGCAGATTCAATCGTCGTTCTTGTTCTTGAGAAAATATGGTTCTTCTTTGTAATCTCTTCTTCAGCAAATCTCTCACGCGTACTCATACAAATCACTCCTTAGAAATCGTATTGAAATCGTTTTCACAAATACAGTATATCACTAGCTGTCACAACATACAAATTTTTCGATACTAATTGGAACAATTGTCTCAAAAAAAACAACCGGTCTCTGAACGAAACCGGCTGTTAAATCACTCACCCTTCTTAGCGCTTATCTTATGGACATCAACCAACGGGCATCCCTGATCATGACAAGAATCGCAATGCCCTTTGGTTCTTTTGATAAAACGCGTATAAACGATATGGAAAAAAGCACCAAAAATCAGAACAGACAAAATTATCGTGGCAACCATTTAAATTCCTTCTTTCGCAAGACGACTTTCGTCATCAACAGTCCTGGCAGGACGCTTGATAAACAATCCGTAGGCAAAAACCAAAACGCCAATGACTACACCTGAAACGTTAAGCCATGTATAGCTTCCGGAAAGAATAACCGACGATTGATAAATAACCAATGCGGCAAGGTACGCAAGAAGCGTCTGATATCCCACGGCTCGAAGCGTCCACTTGTAATCGCCAAACTCTTTGTTCATTGCGCCGATTGCCGCAAAGCACGGTGCACAAAGCAAATTGAAGACCAAAAAGGCGTAAGCACCAAATGAAGAGAAGTGCGACAGCATGAGTTTGTCAAAGACTGCATTTGACGGATTACCAAACGTAACCTGAATCGTACTGATGCAATTCTCCTTGGCAATCAGACCGGCAAAAACTGCGGCACATGCATGCCAGTCGCCAAATCCGAGCGGTTTGAAAATCGGAACGAAAATTGAACCGATCGTCTTGAGCATGCTTTCCTGCTGAGAAACCATCTGCATCTTAAAGTTGAATGAGGACAGGAACCAGATAAGGACCATCGAAGCAAAGATAATCGTGCCGGCCTTTTGAATAAAGGCAATCGAACGTTCATACGAATAACGCAGGATATTCAAGACCTTCGGCAGGTGATAGGCAGGAAGTTCCATAACGAACGGTTGCGTCTCGCCGGCAAACAACTGTGTCTTTTTCAGAAAAATGCCGGAACAGACGACGGCAGCCATCCCGATAAAATACGCTGACGGTGCAACCCAGCTCTGATGTGGAAAGAAAGTCCCTGAAATCAGACCGATAATCGTCAATTTGGCTGAGCAGGGCATGAACGTCGTCAGCATAATCGTCATCTTGCGATCTTTTTCACTCTCAATCGTTCTCGTTGACATGATTCCCGGCACGCCGCATCCTGTCGAAATAAGCAACGGGATAAAGGACTTGCCGGAGAGATTGAAACGGTGAAAAATGCGATCCATGACAAATGCAACGCGCGCCATGTACCCGCAATCTTCTAAAATACCGAGACACAGGAAAAGGACTGCAATTTGCGGAACAAAGCCTAAAACTGCTCCGACGCCGCCAATGATACCATCGATTACGAGTCCCTGCATCCACGATGCAACGTGCCAGCTTTTAAGCAGCGCCGTTGCCGTATTGGGCACAAGATCACCGAACAAAACGTCATTGACCCAGTCAGAACCCGCACCGCCAATCGTTTGAATCGAAATATAGTACACGAGCCACATGACCAGGACGAAAATCGGCAACGCAAGGATTCTGTTCGTTACCACCATATCGACATAGTCAGATGCCGTCATGACGAAGTCTTTTTCGTTGACGACGCTCATGTCAACGATGCGGGCGATGAAGTCGTAACGCGCATTGGCAATGATGCTCCCGGTCTCGTCGCCAAAAACTTTTTCGGCGGTTTTGACAAGCTCTTCGATTTTGCTGCGACGCGTTGAATCAAGCGCAATGTTTTCCCAAACGTCATCATCGTGCTCAAAGAACTTGATTGCATAAAAGCGCAGATCTTCATCCGACACGACTCCGCGAAGCTGATCTTCAATCATTGACAGAGCCGATTCAAGACGATCATCATACTCAGGAAAAGAATATCCCTTGTGCTTTTCTTCAATCATCATGTCAATCAGCACATCCAGATTAGTCTTTTTCAAGGCACTGATTCCAATTACCGGCACGCCCAGCAGATACTCCATCTTCTTCAAGTTGATGCGCTTGCCCTGCTTTTTGAGCAAATCCACCATGTTGACTGCACAGATTATCGGAAGGCCGGTTTCCATCAATTGCAGTGTCAAATACAGATTACGCTCCAAATTCGTTCCGTCAATCACGTTGACGATCACGTCCGGACGCTCGTCAATCAGATATCTTCTGGAAACGACTTCTTCCGGACTGTATGGGGACAAGGAATAGATGCCCGGAAGATCTTGAATGACGACATCCTTGTGTTTTTTCAGGCGGCCGGATTTCTTTTCAACGGTAACTCCGGGCCAGTTCCCGACAAACTGATTGGCACCGGTCAGGGCATTGAACAAAGTCGTCTTTCCACAGTTTGCATTTCCGGCAAGAGCAACGTTAATCATAAGCTCGCCTCCTTAACCATGATGTTTGCGGCTTCACTCTTCCGCAACGAAAGTTTGTATCCGCGAAGAGTCAGTTCCACGGGATCGCCCAGCGGTGCAACCTGCTGTACGGTCACGATTGTATTGCGGGTCAGCCCCATATCCATTAAACGACGACGCAGTTCCTTTGATCCGTTCAGTTTGACGACCACGCCGGACTTTTTCAACGGAATCGAATCCAAAGAAACAAGATCCTTGTCGTCAAGACTGCCGAGATCCAGAACTTCGATGCACTCAGCCATTTCAGGACTGACGGCCAGTCTTTGACCTTGAAAATAAATCAACAGTCCGCTGTTTGAATCAGCAGTCGCAATCACCGTAACTACTTTGCCACGAACCATCCCCAACTCTGCCAAGCGTCGCACCAACGTTTTTGAACCATCAATCTTTGAAATTATGCAACGCCCCTCGCGCTTGATTTGTGCCAATGTTTGCATTTCTCTTTCCTCCCGAATACGCCTGTTTTAATTTCTAATTGAGAACTATTATCATTTACGTTATTAAGCGTATCACGAAATCTATCTTTTAGCAATGCAAAATTAGAAAAAAATGTGAATTTTATTCTGATTTCCCATCGCCTGATTGATTGCCTTGCTGATAAAAACAAGATCTCCGTTGATTTTAAAATCAACGGAGATCTTCAAATGAGAATTATTCTAATCCGACGTTTTCAACAAAACGCATAAAAGCTTCCTGTCCCTCTTTGTTTCGTTTGTACACGCCCGCATCTTCAAGTACTCTGGCAAAGACTTTTCCTGTTTCCTGATTAACGATTTCCGTAATGTTCTCTGCAGTTGCTTCCGGGTGATTCTGCTTGATTTCATCAGCCCAAACGCGATGATATTCTTTCATTTCGTTTGATTTTCCCAAAATGTACTTTCCGACTTCAGCAAGCTCGTCCTTAAGGCGCGGAGGCAAAATCGCCAGTCCCATGACCTCAATCAGGCCGATATTTTCTTTTTTGATATGCTGCACGTCTTTATGAGGATGGAAGATTCCGTCAGGATATTCCTCTGACGTTTGATTGTCGCGCAAAACCAAATCAAGCTCATAATTGCCGTTCTTCATTCTCGCAATTGGCGTAATCGTGTGATGCAAAACGTCACCATCAAATGCTTTGACATTAACTTCTTCGTCACTGTATTTGCGCCAGGAATCTAAAATTCTGGCGGATAATGCCACTAATTCTTCTTTATCGGAACCATTCAGGCGAATCACCGACATCGGCCACTTGACAATCCCGGCAGAAACGTTTTCAAACCCGGCAAATCTGAAACTTTTTTCAACGGGAGCTTCTTCCATTGCAAAAACGTGACGACCGCCCTGATAATGCTCATGAGTCAGAATCGATCCGCCGACAATCGGCAAATCGGCATTGCTTCCGGCAAAATATCCGGGAAATTTTTCGACGATTTCCAAAAGATTGCTGAACGTTTCCCTGGAGATTACCATCGGCTCATGCTTGCCGTCAAGGAAAATGCAGTGTTCGTTGAAATAAGCGTACGGCGAATACTGAAAGCCCCAGACTTCTTCACCCAGATTAAACCGAATGATTCGGTGATTCGTCCTTGCGGGATGATCAACGCGCCCATAATATCCTTCGTTTTCCATGCAGAGCTGACACAGAGGATATCCTGACGGTGCAAGTTTTTTAGCCAGCGCAATCTGCTTTGGATCTTTTTCCGGCTTGGAAAGGTTGATTGTAATTTCAAGATTTCCATAGTCAGTCGGTGTCTTGAAATAGATATTTTTGGCAATCGCCTTCGTCTTGACGTAATCGTTTGCCTTGCTGAGCTCGTAAAAATCAGCGATTGCCTGTTTTTTGTCCTGAGCATACATTTCATTAAATCGATGATTCAGAACGCTTGGAATCGGCGTTATCAAATCCATCAGCTCGCATCCCAGGGAATCCTTTGAGGAAGCCAAATCATCAATTTTCTGATTCAAAACGGCCTGTTCGACCAAAGCGTCCTTTACGTCGATGATGCTTGCTTCCCGACACTCTTTCTCGCATTTGCCAACCAGATGCAAAACGTGATTATACAAATAATGCTTATCAATTTCAGTATAATCAGACTTATCAATTACTTGTTCAACAAATTTTTCAATCAAATCCATTTCAATTCACCGCACTTTTCAATCTGATTAATCGAGCACCTTTGTTCCGTCAGCGACTTCCGCAATGTAAAACGATGGTGCGTACCCGATTTTTTCCGTATATGCCTTTCCAACGTTATCCTTGAAGGATTCGACACAGTCTCTGTCAACGATTGCAATGCCGCATCCGCCAAAGCCTGCGCCAGTCATCCTTGCACCAAGCACGCCCTTTTGCTTCCAGGCCGTATGTGCCAGCGTATCCAGTTCAACACCGGTTACTTCATAGTCGTGTTCGAGCGAAACATGAGATGCGTTGACAAGGCGTCCGAAGCGCTCAAGATCGCCGGCTTCAAGAGCTTTTTCAGCCTTTAAGGTGCGTTGGTTTTCAAGCACCGCATGACGGGCGCGTTTCAGACGTGCTTCATCCTCAATCAGATAGCTGTATTCGTCAAACGTTGACTCGTCAAGCTCGCCCAAAGACTTGATGTCGAGTTTTGCTTGAAGCTCGGACAAGGCTTTCTCGCATTCTGCACGACGTTCGTTATATTTGGAATCTGCAAGTTCACGACGCTTGTTCGTATTCATGATTACGATGACGTTGTTTTTCAAATCAAGCGGAACCGGCGTATATTCAAGTGTATTCGTATCAAGCAGCAGAGCTTTGCCTGACTGACCCATCCCAATTGCAAATTGGTCCATGATTCCGGAATTTACACCGATAAACTTGTTTTCCGTCTTCTGACCAAGCTTTACGAGATCGAGACGATCCGTATCCAGTTCAAAAAGTTCCTGGCAGATGATGCCGATTAAAAGTTCAAGCGAGGAAGAAGAGGAAAGACCGGATCCGTTGGGAATATTTCCTTCAATGAAAATGTCCATTCCGGCATCAATTTCATAACCGTCTTCTTTCAGGAACTTGATCATGCCTTTTGCATAATTTGTCCAATTGTCCTTTTCATCATAAACAAGGTTGTTTAAGTCGACTTCGATTATGCCCTTGTCTTCAAAATTGGCCGAATAGAAATTAAGCTTGCTGTCAGCACGCTTTGAAGCTGCACCGTACGTTCCAAGCGTAATTGCGCACGGAAAAACGTGGCCGCCATTATAATCCGTGTGTTCGCCGATCAAATTGATGCGGCCTGGGGAAAAGAACGTCTTTTCCGGTTTTGCACCAAAAACTTTTTCAAATTTTGCTTCTAATTCTGCCTTTTCCATAATTTATGCACCTCATTAAGTAAATACGTTATTTTCTACTTTTCCAGTTTACTATATTTTACTAAATTATGCAAGCGCTGTTTTTACTGATTTTTTAAATTCTTTAGTAAAACATTTTGCCTGTTCCAACTTGCATAATATGATGTTGCAGTCAAGCCCTGATTGTGTGTAAATCATCTTTTCTCCAAGGTACTTTCCGGCTAGGCATAATTAAATAAGTGGTATTGACATGATTAATCTAAATAGTCCTGATATTCTGACCGTACAGGAAGCTGCCAGAATATGGGGCAAGAACGAAGCTTACGTTAGAACTGCTCTGAAACAGAGTCCTGATAGGTTTCCTAATGGCTCTGTAAGACGCTTCGGCAAGGTAATCCTTGTAACAACACAGGGAATGGAAGCAGTGATATGAATAAAGGATCCTAGAAAAGACAATTATATGAAAAGGAATGAAAAAATATGTATACCTTATGCAAGAATACGAGATGGAGTAAGATGTAAAGGGTGGTTGTAAAATGTAGGAAATCGGCGGTTTAAATAGGAAGCATCGAATCCGTCGCAGTAAGCTAGACGGATATCGAGACATCATTGAAGACAAATACGCTGCAGGTTGTTCTGCCAGATCGATTTATGACTTTATCGTTGAAAAAGGCTTTACTGGCAAGTACACAATCGTTAAAGATTATTGTCGTCGTTTTCGTAAAGCACAAACAAAAAAAGCGACGATTAGAGTTGAGCATACAATTGGATTAAGTGCTCAAGTTGATTGGAAAGAACAGGTCACAATGACCGATCGGAACGGTGTTTCACATACATTCAGTATTTTCTTATATGTCTTGCCTTATTCCAAATTCAAGTTTTTAAAACTAACCCTGGATCAGAAACAGGATACTTTATTCAAATGTTTATTTGAAGCCTTTAAGGCTACCGGTGGAATTCCTATTTAAACCGCCATAAAGCGACAATTTAAATCCCCCCTTGACAGGGACTTAATTAACCGCCAAATATCATTTCATCTCTAGCCATGTTTGAACCTCTTAAACACGTTATGGAAAAATAAAAGCACCCTTACGGATGCTAAATTATTTCGATTGACTTAATTTCAGATTCATTAAATCCGACATACGGGTGTTTGTCAGTTTTAATAGTGATTTCATCAGATTGCGAATTTCTAGTATAACTATATCAAATTATATCTAGTGATATGAATATAATTAACGACTTCACTCAACCTACTCAAACCAACCTCCAGGCCCGGTCACTGAAGTAACTGGGGTTGCGAATAGCGTTCCTGAAAAACGCCATTCTAAAGGACAACTTTACGGTTCTTTTGGCTTTCGTGCTTTCTGTTCGAAATTCTTCGCCTGGCCTTCAAATTGCCAGGAATCAAATTAAACTCTACCTAGAACGACAAGTTTAATTTGACGGGACACAATCCCATGCCCTCTATTCCGTCCGCAAATGCATTCGGAACTACTTTTCGTAAAATTTGTAAAGCGCCATTCACGTCGGCGTTAATCAACGTTCCATTATTGGAACGAAATAATCCACGCTTAATGCGGCGTCTGGCCGGCGAAAGTCCGCGACGTTTACGTGCCTTGTCGCCATTGCTGTTAACAGGAGCTTCGCCATCAAGAAACGAAGTCTGACTGGTGTAAGCTTCATTGTGCTGAATAACCGCAATTCCGACCAGATTGGCCTTGTATTTAATCATTTCGATGATTTTTTGATGCGGAATTCCAATAAAGTTCTGGTTGTTCCGCTTGCCCATGCTGGCACTGCGCTTCTGGCCTTTATTCTTACCGATAATGATGGTATTCAACTCATGGCTTAGCGCAAATTTTACGATACGCTTACTTGCTTCATGAGCAAATGCCATAACCTTTTGGTTTCGATGAAAATCAAGGCGATCTAAACGATGACTGGTTTTTGGTAAATTTGCCAAATCCAGGATTCGGGACAATTCAGCCCGGTGCTTGTTGTAATACTGGTTAATTGCCTTTAATGGTCGACCGTTAATAATCACCGGTTGAATTCCCGGCACATTTGTAGCCAAAGTAAAGGCGTTGTCTAATCCAGGATCAATGGTCAGATAGCGGTGATTATCCGGCTTGTAGTTAACAGTCTGATTAGTTTTATAGACAACCTCGACGACAAAACAGCCGTTTTCAGGAATGATTCGCACTTGTTGAATCTTGTCTGTTTCCGGATGCTGTAATTCGATTTTAAAGTTATTTAAAACCGGAATCTCAACGAAGCGCCGACCGGTTTTCTTATCGGTTTGACGCAATTTAGCTGTCTGGTTGTCAACAACAAATGACATCATGCCGCCTTTTTTAAGATATTTAGGCAATCTGGGACACCCCGTAAACTTACCGGGATTTTTAGCATAGGCTTTACGAGCCTTACGCCATGATTCCATGTTTTGAGCTACCAGCTTAAGAACCTGTTGAACCAAATGCACAGAGTTCATTGAACTGTAAAGCATACAGTCACGCTGTTCTTTAGATTGCTTAAGGCTGGTGTTTAACTGGCCATAAGTCATCCAATGGCCATCAAATAACGCCTGACGAACACGATACAGTCCCTGGTTGTAGATGTTATTAGCCAAATGGGCGTAATGCACCAGAACCGGGAAGTGTGAGTGCGACGGCTTGACAATGTGACGTTCAGTCAAGTAGTCGTATTGCTGTTCAGTCTGTTGTTGACGAAGCTTTTCCAGCGTCTGACGACGCTTCTTCCTGGACTTCAACTGTTTTGCCATCACGTTCACCTGCCTTTTCTTCCTGCTCCAGGGCTTGCTTAATTCGTTTACGGCGTCCTGAATACATTCGCATCGAAAAAGCGTGCAACAAGGAAATGATTTCCTCAAAGATTTCCTGCTGGTCAGTCTTCTTGTCGTGCAATTCCGACATTACGACAATCTCAGTATGATATTTCGC